>JBOIDM010000233.1:0-9074 GCA_050740575.1 Gammaproteobacteria bacterium | reverse complement strand
GAACCCCAAGCAACCCATTCATCTCTTGCCAAACGCGTTTTGTCTACTTTTGTAATTCCAGGTTTCCAGAAAAACAGCAGATGCTCAAATTCATCGACCGCGCGGTAGCTCATTGTGTGCCATCTGGAATTTTCCCATGCGGCATCTTTTACCCAAACGCGGCGATCGTAAAGATAAAGCCCGGCATTGTAAGCGAATTCTTCTAGTAGGCCACATACAAGCTTCACACGAGTCTGCGTCTCGTACTTCCCCCCACGGATATTGTTTCCTTTTAATCTTCGATCGACGGTTTGTTCACTACACCCTAATAATATCGCTATCTTATGGCGATTTGCACCTGGGTTTTTCACCATCGCGTCCACAACCATGTCCCGTGTGATATCCGAACGCTTTCGCCTCGATACATTCTCAGCCATTATTCTCGGAATATTCGGATCTCTAAAACACAGGATATCGGCGATATTAACGACTAGGAAACCCCCGGGTTTTAGGACTGCTGCATGATTTTCTATAACGCGTCTGAGGAGATTCTTCCATTCTAGAAATGACATATCTCTCTCATAATCCTTGCCGACATGATACGGCGGCGACCATACGCTTAGAGCGACCGATTCCTGTGTAATGTTATCGGCGATGTTCCTCGCATCGCCTTCGTAGATATCATTAGGTGTGTACATTGTTAACCGTTCCAAGTCGCCAACGTGCGTTTATTATTCGTGTCAAACTCAATAGTCTGGACACGCCATCGTGCTCTCGCGCCCAGAGCCGAAAAGCTCAGGCGGACACGGAATCCCTCTCCTCGTGAAGGGGCATCTCGCCCCGCCATCCAAATCGTTTCAACATGGTCTGGATTGTAGCGATCTTGCAGCCGACCGTTAGGGATTGCCACAAGCGTGAGCTTTAAAAGGCGATAAGGTGGAGCGTCTTTGCCCATGCCGCTTCCGTGTGCCTCGTAATGGTAGTGCGCCAATAATATAGTAGATAAGTATGATCGTTGATCGTAAGTTTCGTGCACCGCAATTGTTCCTGGTACGTCAACATTTTGTCCACCCCGGTGCTGACGAACTCGCATAGAAAGTTGCGACATTTGAAGCGTCGCATTCGTCGAAGATTTTTCAGCCTTACTGTCAACGAACAATGCTTGTCGCACTGCGAATTCGGGCAGTATTACGTAACGCGCTTTACGATAGTCGACGTTCCCAAAAACTCGCTGAGAGACACCATACCCTCCCAGTCTGTCGAGCATTTCCCGAGTGATATCCTCAGCAACGTCTTTCGGATCATCACTGCTCTGATGAAACACCTCCCAAGCATCGAATCCGAAGTCCATCGCCGCGGTATACAACGCGCGCAGGCTTAGCTTTTCTATCGATTCAATCTCCTCAAGATCCAGGTTCCCTGGTTCGCGCATTTTTTATGATGCTTCTAATGGTAACGGGCGATTCTTGTGCCTATCTGTGGCCCGGAGCCATAAGTGTAGGGCTCGCTATACGTACACAAGCCTTACACACAATTCGCGCGCGTAGCGCACTCAGTCTCATAAGCTGCACCGTGTAAGACGCTGTCAAGCACATCTACCCGCACTTCGACTCCCCGCAGTTGAGGCACGTTAAGCAGCCGTCCATCTGCACCATGGCCTTGGTGTGGCACTTCGCGCACAGCTCGGCGCCGCCGGGAAATTCATCTGAAGCGGATGGTCCACTCAGTTGTTGTGAGCGCTGATACTCGGCGCGCTTCTCTTCGATGAGTTTCTTCTGATGCTCATCGGGCTTGGTGTCCTTGAGCAAGCCGATCATCCGCAGGTGGCTTTCGAGCACATCGCCGATCTCGGCCACCAGGGAGGGCATGAAACGCCCGCCTTTCTTGAAATAACCCCCTTTCGGATCGAACACCGAACGCAGCTCTTCGACCAGGAAGGTGACATCGCCGCCTTTGCGAAAGACGGCCGATACGATGCGCGTGAGCGCTACGATCCACTGGAAATGATCCATGTTCTTGGAGTTGATGAAAAGCTCGAAGGGCCGCCTCAGCTCGTGCGCCGTGCCGGCGTTGAGCACGATGTCGTTGATGGTCACATAGAGCGCGTGCTCGGAGAGCGGGGTCTTGATCTTGTAGGTTGAGCCCAGCAGCATCTCTGGGCGCTCGACCTTCTCGTGCATCTGGATCACATTATCCTGCGGCTCTTCGCCGGCTGACGTCTCGGGCTTGACGACACTGTATTTGACGATGCGATGGTCGAATTTCTTGCTCATAGCCTGAAGTCCTCGCTCTTTAGAATTTACCGTAATAGCCTTCTTTGAGGGCGTCAAAGAGGTTGGCGGCCGTGTGTATCTCACCGTCGTACTCAATCTCTTCGTTACCCTTGGCTTCAACGACCCCGCCATCCTCCAGGATAAAACGATAAACGGTGTTTTCGAGATCCTGGTCTTTGACCAAGACACCCTGGAAGGCATCCGGATTGAAGCGAAACGTCGTGCAGCCCTTGAGACCCTGTTCGTAGGCATAGAGATAGATGTCCTTGAAATCCTCGAAGGGAAAATCGGTCGGTACGTTCGCGGTCTTGGATATCGAGGAATCGATCCACCGCTGCGCCGCGGCCTGGATATCGACATGCTGGCGCGGGGTGATGGTCTCGGCGGTGACGAAGTAATCCGGTAACTGCGCTGTAGACGGCGCGGCATCGAGTCTGGCATCGGGGTCGATGCAATGCCGATAGGCGAGGAGCTCAAATGAGTACACATCGATCTTTTCTTTGGTCTTGCGCCGCTCGCGGATAACATTGCGTGCATAATGGTGTGCGAAGCTCGGCTCGATCCCATTGCTGGCATTATTGCCCAGCGAGAGCGAGATGGTACCGGTCGGAGCGATGGAGCTGTGGTGGGTGAAGCGCGCCCCTGTCTCGGCGAGCGCTTGGACGAGCTCGGGCGCCGCTTCGGCTACGCGCTGCATATAGCGGCTGTAACGCGCGTGCAAAACTTTGCCCTTGACCGGATCGCCGGCCTGGTAACCGTCGCGGGCCATCGCCGGACGCTGCCGCAGCATCGCGGCTGTAACTATAAACTCTTCTTCCATGATAGGCGCCGGGCCCTTCTCGCGGGCGAGATCCAAGGCCACCTCCCAACCGGCCAAGGCCATTTCGCGCGTGACCTGCTCGGTGAAAGCGAGCGAGTCCGGCTCCCCGTATTTCATGCACAACATCGTGAGCGTCGAGCCGAGTCCAAGGTACCCCATGCCGTGACGGCGTTTGCGCAGGATCTCCTCGCGCTGCGGCTCCAAGGGGAGTCCGTTGATCTCGACCACGTTGTCGAGCATGCGCGTGAACACCTGTACAACTTTACGGTAGTTCGTCCAATCGAAGCGCGCTTGGCCGGTAAAGGGGTCGCGCACGAACTTGGTGAGATTGATCGATCCGAGCAAACAGGATCCATAGGGCGGCAACGGCTGCTCGCCGCACGGATTGGTCGCGCGGATGTTCTCGCAGAACCAGTTGTTGTTGAGATCGTTGACCCGATCGATCAAGATGAAACCGGGCTCGGCGTAGTCATAGGTCGAGGCCATGATCATGTCCCAGAGATGCCGGGCGCGAAGGGTCTTGTAAATCTTGCAGGCGACGTGGCCCTCACCGCTGCTAAGATAACCGGCGTTCACCGGCCAATCGCGCCAGATCACCTTGTCGGGATCGTTGAGGTCCAGATCCTCCGTGTCCAGCTCGGCTTGCGTCAGCGGAAAGGCGAGCGGCCAGAGGCCGTTGTCCTTGACGGCCTGCATGAAGGCATCGGTGATGAGCAATGAAAGGTTGAATTGCCGCAGCCGCCCGTCCTCGCGCTTGGCGCGGATGAAGTCCTTGACGTCCGGGTGCCCGACATCGAAAGTCGCCATCTGGGCGCCGCGACGACCACCGGCGGACGAGATCGTAAAGCACATCTTGTCGTAGATATCCATGAAGGAGAGCGGCCCCGAGGTATACGCGCCGGCGCCCGAGACATAGGCCCCCCGCGGCCGCAAGGTGGAAAACTCATAACCGATGCCACAGCCGGCCTTGAGCGTGATACCGGCTTCGTGGACTTTGGAGAGGATGTCGTCCATGGAATCGCGGATGACGCCTGACACCGTGCAGTTGATGGTGGAGGTGGCGGGCTTATAAGTGCGCGCACCGGCGTTCGAGACGATGCGGCCCGCCGGGATGGCCCCTTGGCGCAAGGCCCAAAGAAACTCGCCGTACCAGTGCTCGCGTTCCTCGGGTGTCGCCTCGACCTCGGCGAGCGCCTCTGCGACCCGTTTGTAGGTATCGTCCATCGTCGCATCGATGGCGGTCCCGTCTTTCGTCTTTAAGCGGTATTTCTTGTCCCAGATGTCCAGCGAGGCGGCTTGGTAAGGAACCTCCGCGGCTGCCCGCTCGGAAATCAGCTTGATCGACGCTTTATTCATGCCCCCCCCCATTATATGTGGTTGTAATTTACAAAACCACAATATATTGTGCCGCACGTCTTGTCAAGTGAACAAGGCTGGATGAATTCGGTTCATCTCAACGCGAAGAGGAGAGTGGCGCTACTCCCCTTTGGAAACCCCAACATTAACGTGCCCGCCGTACGAGACGAGGTGTGAGTGAATAAGCGGACAGGGACTTAAGCTTCCGAACGCGCCTGCTCGACGCCGAGGCTTCCATGCGTCAACATTTCCTCCGCGTGCCTTAGCGTCTGTTCGGAGATGTTGATGCCTCCCAACATGCGTGCGAGCTCCTGGATCCGTTCTTGACCGTGAAGCTTGTCGACCACGACGGTGGTGGTTTCTCGGCCGCTATGTTTTGTGATCGAGTAGTGGTGATGCCCGAGGGACGCCACTTGGGGCAGGTGAGTCACACACAGGACTTGGCGATGCTGTGCCAATTGCCGCAATTGGCGGCCGACGATCTCGGCGACCGCGCCGCCGATTCCGGCATCCACTTCGTCGAAAATCAGCGTCGGGATCCCTTTCGAGGTGGCGTCCAGGACTTGGATGGCCAAACTGATTCTGGACAGCTCCCCGCCCGAGGCGACCTTCTCCAGCGGGCGGGGGGGCTGACCGGGGTTAGTCGTGACCTGAAATTCGATACAATCTTGCCCGTTGGCACTCGCATCCTCCAAGGTGTCCAGGCGGACGACAAACTCCCCACGCGGCATGCCGAGTGTACGCATCGTGGTTGCGATTTGCCGCGCCAGCTGCGGCGCGTGCTGCGATCGAGACGCCCGCAACGCAGTGGCCGCGCACTGGTAGGCGTTCCGCAGCGTCTCCTGCGCCGCTTTAAGCTCATTCAAGCGCGCCTCGCTCCCATGGAGAAGAGCCAAGCGTGCTCTAAGCTCCTCGAGCCGCGCGGGGAGTTGGGCGATGGGGATCCGATGCTTACGTGCCACCTCGGCGAGCGCGGCTAAGCGGGCTTCGATTTGCTGCAGCCGCCCGGGGTCTCTGTCGAACGCCTCGAGGTAGCGATTGAGCGCCGCGCCGGCCTCTTCTATGTGAATCCCTGCTGTGGCGAGTAGATCGACGACCGGCTCGAGACGCTCGTCGAGCGCGGCTGCCGCACGGATCTCGCGCGCGGACCGGCTGATCAAAGCATGGGCATTGTCATTGTCCTCGCGTAAGGCCAACAAGGCATACCGGCAGCTCGCGGCGATCTGTGAGAGATGAGCCAGGCGCGTATGTTCCCGCTCCAGTTCCGGCAGTTCCCGGGCATCGAATCGAAGCGCTTCAATTTCTTGGATCTGATAGTCTAAGAGTGCCGCCTCCGCTTCGCGATCGCGTAGTTGCGTCTCCTGAAGGAGTAGGATTTCATCGTTGATTCGGTTCCACTCTCGAAACGCGCGCGCGGTCTCGGACAACGCCTCAGTGGCGCCGCAAAAGCCGTCCAGTATGGCGAGTTGAATCTCACGACGCAGCAATGACTGGTGCGCGTGTTGCCCGTGAATGTCGATGAGGATCTCTCCGATCTCTTGCAGCGCTCTGGCAGGCACCGCGATACCGTTAACGAAGGCGCGTGTACGTCCGTTGGCGCTCAATTGCCGCGTGATCGTGCATTCGGATTCACTCGCTTCGAGATCCCGTTCGGCCAGCAAGGCGTGTGCTTGTGCGGGCAGGTCGAATACCGCCGTGACTGAGGCCCGCGGGTGCCCGGCGCGGATCAGGCTTGGATCGGCACGCTCGCCTAGGATGAGCCCAATCGCATCGATCACGATCGATTTCCCGGCGCCAGTCTCGCCGGTGAACACCGTGAAACCGGAATCTAATGCCAGGTCTAATTGTTCGATTACCGCGAGATTCTCGATATGCAGGTGCGTTAACACCGGCCGCTTAGCCCCACTGCAGCTTGGCGCGCAAGGTCGCGAAATGGTCATGTCCCTCCGGGTGGACTAGGCGGATCGCGCGTCCTGCTTTTTCCACAACCACGCGGTCAGTCGGGATGAGCTCGCAGCCGATTTCCCCGTCACAGGTCAAACGGGCCTGCCCGGCCTCACGGGTGCCTACCACGATTTCAAGGCGACTATTGCCGTTCAGTACGATCGGGCGGTTACTCAAGGTATGCGGGCACAACGGTACCAAAGCCAGCGCATCGATCGCCGGGTGCAGTATGGGACCCCCGCAAGACAATGCATAGGCCGTTGACCCGGTGGGAGTGGCGACGATGATACCGTCGGAGCGTTGCCGATGAACGAACTGTTCATTGACGTAGATGTCGAGCGTGATCAGGCGGCCGATATTCCACTTATGCACCAACACGTCATTCACGGCATCTTGCGCGTAGAGGGTTTCTCCTGCGCGGAGGACGTGGCTTTGGAGGAGCATGCGCTCCTCTTCGACGAACTGCCCGTCGAAGATCGCGTCCAGCCGATCCGGGATCTCCTCGGGAGAGATGTCCGTGAGAAAACCGAGATGTCCGACGTTGATTCCCAACAGCCTGACCTTATGGTTGGAGATCTGATGGGCGGCTCGCAACAGTGTTCCATCGCCCCCGATGGCGATCACAAGATCGATCGGATAACCGACAAACGTCTCAGTCACGGTCAAATGTGGCGCCGTGAGGAGCTGCGCACAGCTCTTGTCCAAGAAAACTTCCAGGCAGCGGCGTTCGAGGAAAGACAGGAGGGTATGCAGCGTATCCGGGATACGCGCGTCGCCGGTTTTGGCAATGAGACCGACTCGCTGAAACATTAAAGTCGAAGACCGGCGCGCATGGATTAACGTTAACATGTCCATCCCGCCGCGCCAACCATGACGCTGCCCGTAACGATAGTCAATTTAGATTTCGCCACCGCACGTTGTGCAACCCCGCGGCGAGAATCACGCCAGCGTCCTCCAATGTGTTTCTTGAGAGAGAGACGCGATGACGTCTATGCCGATGCCTGCGCTCGCCCGTTGCCCCGACCCTGCCTGATCGATGGCTCCAAGCGGGCGATATGAAAAAGCGCCTCGCCTTCGTTGACGAGAGGTAATTTAGTGCATCCTACGATGATGCCGAGGGCGGGCGTTTTAACCGCGGCTTCACGTTCGCCGAAGGGATCGGCCACGATCCCTAGAAGCTGATTTCTTTTGACCCGCGCGCCGAGGCAGGCCACGGTCCGAAGGATACCGCTCTGGGGCGCGCGCACCCAGATGCTTGATTCGGCCGTGTACCGCTTTGACCGACCGCCACTTTGGCGCCGCCCGGTTAACATACCGAGGGCCCGCATCACGGCGAGCACACCCTCAAATCCCGTTTGGATTGCAGTCTCGTCGAAGCGTAAGGCTTCGCCCGCTTCGTACACGATGACCGGGATCCCACGCTGCGCCAGCGCCTTACGCATGGAGCCTTCGACCAGAGCGGTATTGACGATGACCGTCGATGAAAAAGCGCGCGCCATCCGCAAGGTTTCAGGATCGCCGATACAGGCACGAATTTGGGGGAGGTTATCGCGGTGAATGGCCCCGGTGTGAAGATCGATACCGTGGGTGCACAGCGCGGCTATTTCGCGGAAAAAAACATCGGCCAGCCGCGCCGCCAAGGATCCCTGCTCCGAACCCGGAAAACAACGGTTGAGATCCCGCCGATCCGGCAGATAGCGCGATTGATTGATGAACCCGTAGATGTTCACGACCGGCACGGCCAGCAGGGTTCCTTTCAAGCGCATCAGATCCGGAACGTCCAGGACCCGCCGGATGATTTCCACGCCGTTGATCTCGTCCCCGTGGATCGCGGCGCACACAAAGAGCCTGGGACCGGCTTGGCGGCCGTGGATGACCCGGACCGGAATCGTCAGCGCGGTATGGGTATAGAGGCGCGGGATCGGCAGGTCAATGATCTGGCGCTGACCGGCGGCCACGTCGATTCCGCCGCAACGGATCGGTGCCTGCGGCATGACTTACCCGCTGCCTCGCGTGCGGATCTTTCCGCTGCGGGCGTTTTTCTCGATGAACTCGATGATCGCGCCCGCGATGTCCTTGCCGGTCGCAACTTCGATGCCTTCGAGCCCGGGTGAGGAGTTCACTTCGAGCACCAGGGGACCGTGGTTGGAGCGCAGGATATCCACCCCCGCGACGTTCAAGCCCATTGTTTGCGCGGCCCGAATCGCCGTGGAGCGTTCCTCGGGTGTGATCTTGATCAGGCTGGCCGCGCCGCCCCGGTGCAGGTTGGAGCGGAAGTCGTCGCTACGGCTTTGGCGTTTCATTGCCGCGACCACCTTGTCGCCAATCACCATACAGCGTAGATCGCTGCCCCCGGCTTCCTTGATGTACTCCTGTACCATAACGCTCACCTTCAATCCTAAAAAGGACTCGATCACGCTTTTCGCGGCATTATGTGTTTCCGCCAGCACAACACCCATGCCTTGTGTGCCTTCGAGAAGCTTGATGACGAGCGGCGGGCCACCGATCATCTCGATCAGATCCTCGATATCGTCGGGTTTATGCGCAAATCCCGTGACCGGCAGGCCGATACCCGTGCGCGAGAGCAACTGCAAGGCGCGCAGTTTATCCCGAGAGCGGCTGATGGCGACCGATTCGTTGAGCGGGTAAACACCCATCATTTCAAACTGCCGCAGCACCGCCGTGCCGTAGGAGGTTACCGA
>JBOIDM010000232.1:0-11057 GCA_050740575.1 Gammaproteobacteria bacterium | reverse complement strand
CGTTGCACCCGTCCGTAGTACACCCTTAGCCGCGTAGGAACCAGATTCATAAATTGCCGTGCGAGTTTTTTCAGGTAGGCCTCGGCGGCCTTGGCGTCGTGTTTCCAAAGCGTCGCGTAGTCGCTTTGATAGACGCCCGTCGCGAATATCTCCGCCTCCCGAACCTTCTCGGCGATCACGGCAACATAAGTCGGCCGGGAGTTGGTAAGCTCGACCCGACGCTTGACGCGATCGGGGTCCGCAACCTCAAACCATGTTGCTCCCGCCCGGTCCTCGAAGACAAACATCTTAATGACGGCGAATCCGTTTGCTTGTGTAAAGATCCGATAGAAAAGCTCTGGGCTGAACTGATAAAATCCATGTCCAAGGAAATTGTTGCCGGGAACCACCCCGATAAAATGCCCGCCCGGCTTAATCATCTCCATACAGCTCTTGATCGCGACGGGAAAATTAAACACGTGTTCCAGGGACCCGCTGTCGATTACCACTGAAAATATGTTCTTATATGACTCATCGAGCGGCGCGTTGAAATCGACGATATCGGTCGCATGTTCGTACTCGGAGACATCGAGGGAACGGATCCGCTCCGCGCCTAAGAGATTGAAAAACGGTTCCGCATAACCCTGATTTTGGAAGAACATATCGTTTACGACGGCCACGGGAACTAGATAACCGAACTGCCCCAAAAGCTTACTTAATTCGCGTGAGCTCAAATGAAGTGTTTGCCGCCCGACCATGGCCGTCTCTCGGTACGAAACACCCAGTCTGCGCGCATACAGCAGCAAGCGCGTCGCGTGTATGTCTAAACCCATGGGGTTGTTGTTTAGCGAACCACTTATAAATACCTGTCCCGATACTTTGTTGCGGCGCTTTCCGCGATGCTCGTTTAAGTGTCGATGTTATCCACAGCGACACATGTTCGTATTTTTAGCCACCAATCAACTGACAGCGGCATTCCCGCGAAAACGGGGATCCAATGCGGAGCAAAAGCCTCATGGATTCCAACTTTCGCTGGCATGTGACGAATTTGGATTTTCGGATACGCAATTACTATCAACGTTACGTATAACTGCGCTTATAGAAAGCACCGCGCCTTGCATAGGGCCGAAATCCAGTATTGTCAGTGGATCCCTTTAATTCAACGATTTCTCATTGGCGATAAACCGCGGCCACCACCGCAAAAGCGCATCAGTGCCGAACTGCATGCCCCCGTAGCTCATCAATGAGTCGCCGGTCATGTTCTAGGGTCTGCTCGAGCGCCGCCGCGGCTTTCTGGTTCACACGCATGATCTGGGCATCGCGGAGCGCCACCAGCGCCTGCTGCTCCGGCGAATTTTCAATGGCCTCCTGTTCCTGACGCCATTCCTCGACCTCTGATTCGATCTGCTCCCGGAGGCGCTTTTCCGCAGCCTGTTGACGTTCCAGATCCGCTGCGTTCACCGCTATGGCGGTCGCGGCGATGTTCTCGGCCTTAGCGGCAGCACTGGCCTGTGCGTCGGCCTGGGTGACGCGTTCCTCCAGATTTCGGATTCTAACATCGATGACCTGCTGCGCGTCCTCCGAGCCGGCCGTCGCTGGCTCCTGCCGCTCCTCTCTCAGCCGCGCGACCTCGTGTTCCGCCGCGGATCGCGCTAAGTCAGCCTCGCCTTTCAGGTTTCGCGCTTGTTCTAGAACACTTTGAATCCGTAGTGCTTCGGCTTCCAGACGCCGCCGTTCAGTTTGAAGTTTAGCCTGTTCCTCGTGGTGCATGCGCTCAAAGTTTGCGCGGATCTCCGCAATCTTTCGTTGCGCTTCCTCCGCGACCACGCGGCGGGTCTCCTCGGCCGCCTCCCGTGCCCGCTGCGCTTGGCGCAACTGCTCAGCGGCTTCAGCAAATTCAGCGTCGAGGCGCTGCTGCTCTGCGCTAAGCTGCTGTTTGACCTCTTCGCGGAGACCCTGTTCTAAGGTCAAAAGTTGCTGATGCTTCTCCTCGATCTCTTTGGCCGCTTGCATGCGCGCTTCGGCCAGACCCCGCTCCATGCGCTGGGCTTCGGCGAGCCGCTCTTTCGCTTCCATCGCTTCCTGCCCCAGTCTCCGCCTCTCCTCATTTAACTTTCTCGCGACTTCCACTTTGAGTTTGTGGATGCGTGCCAGCTCCTCGGACTTTGCTGCATGCACCGTATCCAGTCTTTGCTCTTTATCGCGCAGCCTTTGCTCAACCTCGCGTTTCAGATCATTGATCCGTTTCTCTTCTTGCAACCGCACCCGCTGTGCTTCCGCCTCGGCTAAACGCTTAGCGGCTTCGACCTCTTGTTTCATTGTCTCGGCATGAGCAAGCAGAGTGTTGGCGCGCTCTATTTCGGCGGCCACCCGTTCTCTTTCCGCTTGCAATATGCCTCGGGTGCTCTGCTCGGCATTCCTCAAGGCCAACTCCACTTCTTCCTTGTAACGGCGCGCTTCTTGTACGCGCGCCTCGACCTCCGTGGCTTCCGCCGTCAAACGCTTGCGCTCGGCTCGAATCTGCGCCTCGGCTTCTTCCTTCATACGTTGGATGCGGGCGGACTCCGCTTTCTTCGCGGCTGATGCGGATTCGATCTCTTGCTCTTGGGCGCGCACTCGCGCCTGTGTTTCGGCTTTCAGGCGCCGGGCATGTTCCTCAGCCGTGGACCGAATTTTCTGTGCTTCAATCTCGGCCTTCCGCTTGGCCTCTTCAATCTCATGATGCGTCGTTTGCGCCTCGGCGATCAGCGCGTTGGCCCGCGCCGCTTCGCCCAAGAGGCGCCAGCTTCGTTCTGCCTTTAGCCGTTCCTCGGTTTCTCGCTCGGTGGCCTCGCGGGCGGCCTCCGCCTCTTGCTTCAGGCGCAGGGCATCTTGCAGCTCAAGCTGAGCCTGTGAAAGTTTCGCACGCAGCAAAGAGGCTTGCACTTCCGCATCTTCGGCAAGATCCAGACCTGCCTCCACGCTAGTCTTGGCCGTAGCGTTTGAGCTCACCGGCGCATCATCGGTCCTGCGCCCGGCATCCTTGGGAAGAATAGAGCAGATCCGATCGAGCGGATACCGTTGGAGCCCTCCCTCAAGGTAAGCCACTTCAAAACCGATCTCTGCTAAAGAAAAAGTGACGATGGAACTCTCGATACCGGAACCACAATAGACGAGGTAGCGTTTGTCCCGGTCGAGTGAGGCCGCATAGGAACGAACAACGTGCAATGGAACATTCATGCTGCCGGGCACGGCTCCCGCCGCATGCTCGTCCGGATAACGGGCGTCCAGCCAAATGGCCCCGCCCGTTACCCATTCACGGGCCGCATCGAGCGTGGTGGTGGGCGCTATCGGCTTCTTAATGAGTTCGATAAAATCCGATTTGCCTAGCCGCATCAACTTGCCGTCAGTGAGAGCTTTGACGCTGGCGTTACGAAGCCCTCCCGAAATCAGCGCTTCCTCGCCGAAGGGTTCGCCCGGTTCGAGGGTTGCCAGCGTAACGCTCTGGTGACTACCGGATAAGTGCCGAAGTACCTCAAACCTTCCCTCCTGAACCACGTAGTAATAATCTCCAGATTGACCTTGACCGACAACCACGTCACCCGCGGCAACGTCGATGGGCTCGAGCTGGGCAAAAATCCGCTGTAGATTCGCCACCGGCAGGCGCGAAAATACACCTGATTGGAGCATTCGGGTCATCCAATCCATGGCAATTTCGCACGTAACATCGTTAACCTGCACGGCACCATCGCCTCCCTGGCGCGCCTCATCCAGCTCCAGAACGGACGCGAGGTGCTGACGCTCCAGGCGTAAAATCCGTACCGGCGTCTTCGGAATCGCGGTGAGCTGCCGCGGTTGCAATTGGGCGAGCGCATGCGCCGCCTCGGGCGTGCCGCCACGGAGGCGGCTTACCACCTGCCCGTCACAGCAAAGCTCGATGTCACCTTCAAGCAGATAACAAGCATGATTATCCCGATCGCCCTCGCGAAAGACAGGGCATCCCGGTTCGTAAGGGATAACCTCCGTATGCTCCAAAAGCGCCCGTTGCGCCCCCGGCGTCAGGCGGTTTAGAGGAATAAAGCTCTGCAGGACGGAATCGAAGAGGAGTGTATCCTTACCCATTGTTGTTTCCCTAGGCTTTTGATCCTGGCACGAATCGCCGTAATACCCGGCAATCTATCGGCAGAAATGGGTCCTGCCGTAGATCTTACTCCGGCGAAAGTTCAGACTTCGGAGATTGCCGCGGAGCTTGGGTTGCGGTCCGCGATCAAACGGCGCCGTCTACCAGTTGCAAGCCCACGGGCAATTCCTCACCGAATAGATAATTCCGTTCCGCGCTCGATATAGGGTGATGCTCGCGGACGATTTGCCACTGAAGGTCTTTCGCCCCTTCGCGCTTTAACTTCTCAATAACCTCCTCGCGTACGTGGTCGTGGATGTCCAGTGCACGGGCGCCTGTCACACGGCAAGCACTCGAGAACACCGTCACGAGCGATTGCAATCCTTCGCGCTTCCAATCGAGCCCCCTTAGCTTTGAGAAGTATTCCTCTACTACTGCCGCGGGGATCACCGTCTCGGCCGAGGTGTAGAGCGGGACACGGCTAAGTAACCGTGCGATCGCCCAGAAAAGATGGGGTTGCTTCGTCGCCTTGCCCTTGAGTAGGAGATCGAATAAATACCTCGCAAGCTCGGTCTTCGCGCTAAGCGGTAGGCGTTCCAGGGAGCCAAGCAAGCGCGTACCCTCGGAAAATTCTTGCGGTCCCCGTTTAAGCAGCGGCAGTGCGGTAGCGTAAAGACTCATTTGTTGGTCCGCGGAAAATCCCCCGGCCACCCGCCGCCACATCATCCACCAGTTGGACTGTGCGCTCTTCTCCTTTTTGTGGCTGAGGCCAAGCTTGAAGCAGCCCCAGATCTGCGCCATCCGCCAGGCGTCAAGTTCGCTCCCGAAACCGGGGCGGAGAGTAAAACCGGCAAGATAAAGCCAGGTATTCTCGTGTGCGAGGGATCGACCGCGACGGGTCATCCCGGGATAGAGCGCCTGCCATAAGGAACGCAACAGGAAGAGATTCCACTGCGCACGCTCCTTACCGAAGATTCGTTCGAGGTCCTTCACCAACCCCTTGACATCCGACTTGTCGGCAACATCCTGTTTCTTACCGTAAAATCGCTCGATTTTATCAATACCATTCGCAAGCGCTTCGGGAGTCGCGCCCGGATCGCCCAGGGCAGTCTCGCGCGGACCCTCGGTATCCGCGGATCGCAGGTTGAACTCCAGCCGCCAACGCTTCGAGCGGTCGCGATTGAGGAGCGCAAGCTGCAAGATCCCTAATGCATTCAGCTCCACCTCGAGTGTGACCGCGACGTTAAGCTCGCGGGCCGTGCGCGGATCGAAGTCCCGGTCCGCAAGCGTCAAGGTGGTATAGAGCGGAGGAAGCGGGAAAAACTCGCCTTCCGTCAAAGACACGATCGCGCCGGGGCGATCGCCGCTCCGGTGGGTTGAGGTGTAGGCGGTGAAGCGCACGGGTTTGTTTAACAAGAGCTTGAAGCTATGCGAGGCGAGATCGACCCGCCCGCCTTCTTGGAACCCTTGCGGCAGTATACAGATTAGGTCGGGGATTGCCGCCCCCTCGCCGCGCTGCAGCTCTAGATAGACGCTGCGCGCATAACCGGCCCGGATGCGCTGCCGTGACCGCGCCGATAGGGCGCCGAAATGCGCGGCGCCTTGGGCGATAGCGGTACTTATATCAGAAAGCGTAAGGGCCGCGGGACGTTGCTCTTGCCAAGCACCGATAATCGACAGCACGCGCTCCTGAAGAAAACGCGGCGACAAGGTGCCGCCCGCGAACAGGACCGCGTGGACTTCGGCGCCGTTGAGGAAGCCTGCAAGGTGACGGCTCACCGCCGAATCGGCAGCGTAAGGCAGCCCGATTTCGCGCAGACCGATCTGACGCGCGCGCGGGCGCTCCTCGCGCCCAGTGTAAGGGAAAAACCCCTCCAGAATCAGCTCATGCAGTTCCGCTCGTGAGAGCGTCGCGCTCAACGCAGACGCAAACAAACTCGAACCCTCCCCTGGCACCGATACATGATAGGTCAACTCCAGCGAACCCTCGCTTTCTAACAAGCGCTCCTTGAGCGTCGCGGCTTGAGGAACCAAATGCTGCCACTGGCGGCGGGACAAACGCGCGGACGGATCTGCTAGCACGCGCCTCTCCAGCGCGTGGGCGATGGCAAGATCGATGTTGTCCCCGCCCAAAAGAAGATGATCGCTTACCGCGATCCGCTCGATATCCAAGATATCCGTAGGCGCTCGCGCCAGTCGAAACAGGCTCAAGTCGGTGGTGCCGCCCCCGATGTCGCAGACAAGCACGGTCTGATCGCGCAGGGCGAGATCCGGCAGTATCTCTATAAAAGGCACCGCCATGGTGTCGGAGCGCTTGCTCGCCGCCGCGGCCTCGGTCCAGGAATAGAACGCCGCCTGCGGTTCCTCGAGCAGCCTAACGTCGTCCGGATACCCGGCCAAGCACGCAGCCCGTCGCGTCAAGGCCTGTGCCCCTTCATCGAAAGACGCCGGCACCGTGATGGTGATCCGTTGCCCATTAAACGGATCGTCGACGAACCCCATGTCCCACGCCATTTTAAGATACGCGAGGTAGCATGCGCTCGCCGCCACTGGCGAGAGTTTTTCGGCGTCTGGGACTTCCTCGGACGCAAACGGCAGTATCTTGGCCTCGCGGTCGATGCTACGATGCGCGAGCCACGACTTCGCCGAATGTATCACTCTCCCCGGCGCTGCGCTCATCTGCGTGCGCGCGTAAGCACCCACGATGGCACCCGACTCCGCGGGGCCTAAAGCATCAAGGCCAGCGGGTCCGGTTTCTTGATCGGTCGCGAAGTAATAGAACGACGGCAGCAGCCATCCCCGCCCGACGGTATTCAAGGATAGTCGTTGCGGGATCGGCAATACCTGCGGACGCGAGTTTTTTGCCATCAGTTCGACGTAGGACAACACACAGTTGGTGGTCCCAAGGTCGATGCCGATGGAAAAACGCGGGCGCGTTACTTTTGCAGACGTAAGTTGAACTCCAGTTTCCACTTACGATCGGAGTGGCGATGACACATCCATAGCTCTAGGGTCCCGACTTCGGTAACGATCGGTCTCAGCGTTACTGGCACCACTTGCTGGGCTTCGCCCGCGACAGGTGGTAGCGCTATAGTGAGGCTCGAGGTCTCGTCCAAGGTCTTGTCCGCATTCTCGATCTTGGTCCCGATCCGGTCTCCGGCACGCACCGTCGAGCTGAAAAACCGGAATTCGACCGGTTCCCCAGTGACCAAACCGAACTCGGTGCCGGCAAGATCCCATTCGGTCCCCTCTTCGCTCCCCTGCGGGACAATGCATATCGCCTTCACCGGCGGCGTGTAACCGGGTACCGCCGGCATGGGACTCTCCAGGCCAATGTAATACGAGCGCGACGTACCAGCCCGGATCTTGATGCCCCGTCCGGTGAGCTGCGCCGCCCCATACTAGGCGGCGCCCAAAGCCACCGCCGTGTCGAGGCCCACCCCTTTGATCTCTTTCAGCGAGGTGCCCGACTTCAGCCACGAACCGAGGACCTCCAGTACCCGCTCGCGCAGGATATGCGCGTGGAAGACGCCGCCGTTGAAAAGCACCGCGCTCGGCCGCAGGATGGACAAATCGCCACTTTGCGCCGATTCACTCAGCAATTGCGACAGGGCTGGATCGGAGCGCACGTTCTCTCGCGCGCGCGTCAGAAACCTAGCCAGGTGCTTGCTAAAAGCAGGCTCGGTCGCGTAATCCAAACCGAATTCCTGTAAGCCCACGGACTTTCTCGCCTTGGGTAGCTCTGTCACCTCCGTCCTCGGAAAATAACCGTCGATTATCAAGGCCATCCCCTTAGCGCGTGACAGTGTGGTCGAGAGCGTCTTGGCGAAGAGGCTCGCGCCACGCGCCGGAACCGCGATCGGGACCTCAGCGATCGCGGCATCGCTCAGGAGTCGCTCCTTGGCGGCGCGTGCGGTGTGAATTAAGGCGAGAAACTGCCAGTGATCGATCTCGTTACCTTCGGCGGAGAACTGGTTTTTCAGCGCATACGCCAACGCCAGGTCCATGTTATCGCCGCCGAGCAGGATGTGCTCGCCTACCGCGATCCGGTGCAGCTCGAGTGCCTGCGACAGCCCCGCCTCGGCCGCAGCGACGGCGATCAGGGTAAAATCCGCTGTACCGCCGCCGACGTCGCAGACCAAGACCAGATCCCCCACGCCCACCTCCGAGGACCAATGCTCCGGCGTCTGCCCCGACTCGGATCCCGCGATCCAGGCGTAGAATGCGGCTTGGGGTTCCTCCAGCAGCGTCACATTTCCGAGGCCCGCCTCCATGGCCGCCTGGTGCGTTAGCTCTCTCGCCACCTCATCGAAGGAAGCCGGCACGGTAAGTACGATCGTGCAGTCGCCGAGCGATGCCATCTCGGTGCGCGCCGCCAGCGCCTGCTCCAGCGCCTGGCGCAGGTGCTCAAGGTAGCGCCTCGAAGCCTCGAAGGGGGACAGCTTTCCCTCAGCGAGATCCGATCTCCACGGCAGTATCGGGGCGTGACGATCCACCTGCGGATTGCAGAGCCAGGACTTTGCCGAGCTTACCAAGCGATCCGGGGCCAAGGCGCCGCGCTCACGCGCAAAGGCGCCGATAACAGAGACCCCATCGGGGTCCCACGGCAGCGCCAGGGCTCCGGGGGCAAACTCGTTCTCGATCGGTAAATAAATCGCCGATGGCAACAAGGGTTTTTCGCCGATTACACTGGGACCCAAGACTTGGGCGATACTGGTAGTCGTCGGATAACCGCCATCGAGATCGCAGATCGAAACACACGAGTTCGAGGTACCCAGATCGATGCCGACGCTGTATTTCATAATTACCAAATTTAAAAGCGGGTATCCAGTTTACGCGGACGAGATCCGCCTAGAATGTGCCCATATTGGTTGGGCAGGGCGCGCGCGACCGGCGAGCCCCTAGGTGCGGCATTCAACGAACCTCGACTTCCGCCGGCGTGATAATGTTCGGCGTCGAAGGATCGACCGGCGTCGCGTAGCGCGGTAGGGAAAGTTTTGCCGTCTTCCATCCTCGATGAAGCACGACGCCGTGAAAAGGCGGGGTACCGGTGACTTTTCCGATCAGCCGATAGTGATCAGGATCCGCATCCTTATCGATCGTCATGTTGTCCCCTTCCTTGCCGCCATGCACCGGCGAAATCTCGAAGTACTCGCGGATGACCGCCGCGCAGCCCTGGTGCACGACACGGGAGGCCGCCGCTACCTGGGTGTCGTTGAAGGGCGTGACGTCTTCCATCACGAAGTCTATAAAGCGCCCCTTTTCCTGCAACAACGAGAGGAACGCCAGCACCTCGCCGTAGCCCGCGCCCTCCTGAATACTCGGGGGCCGAGGCGCCTTGATCGGTTGGGTCGTCTCGGCGCTACCCGCAAATTCGCCGCGCTGCTTGCGAACCGCCACGAGTGCATCGATAAGGATAAGCAGCGCCACCGCCGCCAGTACCACATCCCGATAAGCTTCCAGACTGGCCGGCAAGAAATCCGGTGTCATCGCCTTGCTGTAACTGACGATCAAGACCAGCATTAATACCGAGAGCCCAAGGATTCGCTTGATGGACTTACCGGTTTGCCTCGCCGCGGCGAGCGGCGCGCGCCGCGCGGATTGGTTCGTACCCGCGCCGGGGACGTCCGCGCACCGGCGCCTAGCCATTAGCGCCTCCCCTAACACATAGATCGATACGACGGCGACCGCTATCCATCGATAAGGTTCGGCGGCGGAACCGATCTCGGGCGGCAAAGGGAAAACGCCGGTGCCCACGATGAGGAGGATTAAAAAGGCGCCAGTCAGTAAACGTATCGCGCTCCCCCTGGATTTCTCTACGTGCAGCGCGGCGGTAAGCCGTAGCATCAGAATGCTCTCGACGACCAGATACGCCCCGAATGCCGCCAACGCCATCGCCACGTACCCGGCATAGTCAACGATGAGCGGTTCCGGCACGAACAGCCGGCCCGCCGTCAACGCCACGGCGGCGAAAGCGCCAATCGCAAGCCTCATATATCCGCTTTGCATAGTGCACCCAATACTTGATAAGACCTGTCGCGGCTCCCGAATGCAACATCGGGCTCCCGCCTTTTCGCTTTCGCGCGTTCTAAGCGGGCGTGGAACCGCGATCCGGTGCAGGCTTTAGGATAACGCAGCCACTCCGCCATTGTCATGGCGGCCCGCCTCCGCTGCTAAACGCATGCCGTGGGTCAACCGCATAGCTTGACGCGCGGCGGCTCAACTCTTCTTGCCGGCAGCGGTGGCTTTGACCTAGTATCGCCGGCAGCCTCAAGCGAAGCGGAACCGATGCAAGATATCATCGCCGTTATATTCGATTTCGACGATACCCTGGCCCCGGACAGCACCTCGAGTTTGCTTGACAGCCTCGGCATTGACGTCAAGGCGTTTTGGGCCGAGAGCGTGTCTACCCTGATACGGGGCGGATGGGATCCCGTGCCGGCGTACCTCTATAGTATGCTGCAAGCCTCCAATTCGGGCGATCCGGCGCTCACTATCACGCGCGAAAAGCTTATCCGTTGTGGCCGACGGATCCAGTTGTACAACGGCGCCACGCGTATCTTCGATCGCTTGAGAAAGCATGTTCAGTCGGTGAACCCCGCCATCAGCGTCGAATTCTACCTGGTGAGCAGCGGCCTGCGCGAGACCTTGACCGCGACCAGAATAGCACGCCAATTTAAAGACATCTGGGCCTGCGACTTCGAATACGACGCGGCAGACCGGATCCTTTTTCCGCGCAACCTCGTGAGCTTCACGGACAAGACACGCTACATCTTCCATATTGCCAAGGGTATCGTCGGGCCCGAAGCGCGCGGCAAACCCTTTGATGTCAATCGTAAGCTGCCGCCGGAGCGCCTGCGCGTCCCGATCAGCCAAATGATCTTTGTCGGCGATGGTTACACGGATATCCCCTGTTTTTCGCTCATTCGTAAAAACGATGGCGTCGCCATCGGCGTCTATGATGGAGAGGATCGGGCGC
>JBOIDM010000231.1:0-2759 GCA_050740575.1 Gammaproteobacteria bacterium | reverse complement strand
GATACGAGCTTCCTTCCGCCGCTTGTCCTGGAAGAGAAGTCCAGCCGGAAAATAGAAGCGTATGTAACCACCCTTCCCGCCGGTGACCTCTACCTTAGCCACTGGACGCGGCTTGAGTTTTCGAGCTTGGTGGCCCGCGAAGTGAGGATGCACGGCTTGACACCCGAAGAGGGACAGGCCGTCCTCCTTCAATTCGACCAGCTGGTTGAAGAATCGTATCGAGTGCTCTTACCCACCGCCCTCGACTACGAGCTCGCAGGTGACTTTATCAAGCTGTTCGCGACCGGCCTGAGGGCGGGCGACGCCCTTCACCTCGCGATCGCCAGGAATCATGGGGCCACCAAGATCCTTACCCTCGACGAGGGTATGCTCAAGGCCGGAAAGCAATTAAAGCTACCCGTGTCACCGGGCATCCGCATGTAGAAGTCCTCGGATCTGCATTCGAGAGAGTCGTAGGGTCGAGGGCGGCGCGGAATTTTACTATTAGCAATTCGCCAAAGACTGCCTCCAGCGACCCGGTCCGGGGGCTAAACACCCCCGGCTACCCGATTAGGCGTGTGCAAGTCCGTGGACTAGTTGTCGGGAGAAGAGATGGAGTCTCAACCGGGGGCCACCGGAGGGCTTCGCAGCGGCGGATTTGGGACTCGTCGATCGGCTGGACGTGGACAGAAGTGACGAAAATCGCATGCGTCGCAGTCCTGCTGCTCTCCACACGTTGTTATCACTTCGTTTGACCATGACGAAGTCCGCGATCTCATCGGCCAGATTGGGACGAGCCTCGGATTCGAGACGGACACCGAAGTCAAGATAGCGCACGGGGCTGTGGTGGACGTCGTTTGGCGTGCTCGCATCGGGAATCTCGGAACGGTTTCGCCGTGCACTCGGATTCTGGCCGGTCCCCGGTTTTCGCTGTTAGCCAGGGCCTGTCAGCAGCAATGGAGATCGTGAACGCGCTGGGCCTCGTGAGGGAAGGGCCGTAGTAGCTCCTAAGGGGGCCCGGTTTGCCGAGCGCCGATGCCTGGATGGTAACGTGATGGGTCCCTGCTAAAGCAGGGGAATTGCAGATGCCGAAGTGGACGAAAGGTCAGAGCGGGAACCCTAGGGAAACTCTGATTTATTCATTGGATTAGTGGTATACTACTGATCGTTCATTCAAGCCACACGGAGCCGAAGGGCATGCGCCAACAAACCGCCGACCTGCTGGCGCACGGGCTGATTCGCTCATTGCCGGAGAGAGCAATCCCGAAAAACTCGCCGACCTCGCTCGGGCACCGCGCGCGTCAAAGACTCCTATCTGCAGGCTCACTTCCATCGTCTGCGTTCGCGCCGCGGGGCCAGGAAGGCCATCCTCGCGGTGGCCGCCTCGATGCTGACCGCCGCCTATCACATGTTGAAAAACGGCGTCGAATACCGCGACCTCGGCGCCGATCAGTTCTCGCGCCGCGACCACTCTACAGAGATTCTGCGGCTTGTCCGCCGACTCAACGACCTCGGCTGCCAGGTTCAACTCACCCCACAGGCCCCGTGAACCGATCAAGACACAAGAGCTTCTTACTAGCCGCCCAGCACCTCGATCTCGTTCGTCGCCGCGCCGGTGAGTCCCGCCTCGGTCACCTGCAGGCGCACATAGTGGCGCCCCGCGCCGGGGTTCTCGATCCACAGGTCCAGACCTTTGCCGACCGGCTTGTCGTCGATGAACCACTCCGTCGCTTCAGGATCGATCGTGGCGCTGGCGAAGCTCGACGCGCTGCCCCACAGGTGGATCAACCGGTCTCCGTAGACCCGTGCGCCTGTGCCCGGGTAAAGGATCGCGACCGACGGCGGCTTGTCCGGCACCGTGACCGTGTCGGTCGTCTTGCGCACGGTGTAGAAGCCGTCATTGGCGAGTAGCTCGAAGCGCACCCGGCCCGAGGGTAGCTGCTCGGCATCGATCGTCACCGAGTTGCCGCGCAGGCCGACGGTCAGCGCGTGCCAGGTTTCGCCGTCGTCATTGGTCCAGCGCACCCAGACATCGATCTTGTCCTTCGCTTTGTCTTTTGTTTCGTCCTTCGCCTCGCCGCCCACTCTCCACGTCAGTTCGAGATCACCGTCCTTGTTGAGCACTGCTCGCGCGCTGCTGATGGTCGGCGACTTGGCTGCGCCTTCGCGTTCCCACACGACCTCGCCGCCCTTGACGATGCGCAGCGCGGCGCCCGGCGCCGTGTCGGGCAGCATCGCCTTGAAGAGGATCGGCTGCGGGTCGTGGCCGTCATCTTTGCAGTCGCGGCAGCCGTAGCCGTCGCTCCCGTCATGACCGGAACCGCCGTGGCCGGAGCCGCGCTTGGGGGGCCTGGCCGCGCTGCCTTCGCTGCGGTAGCCATACACGTTGTCCTGCGCGATCACGCGGCCGTCGGCGTCCAGATGCTGCGCGATGTAGCCGGTCTGTCGGCCGTTGCCACGCAAGTAGCGGGTTTCGATGCGCGCGACGCTCACCACCTCCACCGTGCCGTCGGTATCGATCACGCCGAGCATGTGAATCAACGGCTCGATGGCCTGCTCATCGCGCTCGAAGCGCAGGCCCTCGTCGTCGATCAGTCTCGGTGCAGCCATGCCGCTGCCGGTGGGGATGACTTGGGGCGTGAGCCCCGCAATGTTGGTCAGGAAGTTATAGGTGAACAGCGACATCCACCGTGGCCCGCAATAGGACATGAAGTCTTCGGCGTTGTTGGGGTTCGCGATGGCGCCATTGTTGATGTCGAGTCCGTACTCGCCGATGCTCG
>JBOIDM010000230.1:0-3089 GCA_050740575.1 Gammaproteobacteria bacterium | reverse complement strand
CATCTCAGCGGGTATTTCGCGTTCCTCGTAACGCGTCCCCTGGGAGGATTGATCCCAATAGATGGCCTTCATCTTGATGAGGTCGACCACGCCCTCGAACTTTTCTTCCGCGCCTATTGGGATCTGGACCGGCACCGCGGCGCTGCCCAGACGCTCGCGGATCTGCCGCACCACGCGCAGGAAATCGGCCCCCGCGCGGTCCATCTTGTTGATGAATGCCAGTCTCGGAACCGAATACTTGCTGGCTTGGCGCCACACTGTCTCGGACTGTGGCTCGACGCCTCCCACGGCGCAAAACACTCCGACCGCGCCATCGAGGACGCGCAGTGAGCGCTCGACTTCAATGGTAAAATCGACGTGACCCGGAGTATCGATGATGTTTACGCGGTGCTCGGGGTACTGGTTACCCATACCGCGCCAGAAACACGTAGTCGCCGCCGCGGTTATCGTGATGCCGCGTTCCTGCTCCTGCTCCATCCAGTCCATCACGGCGGCGCCGTCATGGACCTCGCCTATCTTATGCGACACGCCAGTGTAGTACAGAATGCGCTCGGTCGTGGTCGTCTTACCCGCATAGTTATGGGCCATGATACCGATATTGCGATAGCGTTCGATGGGGGTTAACCGGGCCATGATGGTTTCTGCCGCTACGAACGGGCGCTTCCAGCGATAATGCGCGAAAGCGCGGTTGGCTTCCGCCATACGGTGAGTATCTTCCCGCTTCTTAACCGCCGTCCCTCGATTCTCCAAAGCCTCCAGAATCTCGGCGGCAAGCCTCGATCCGAAGGTCTTCTCGCCACGCTTGTCCGAGGCATCGACCAGCCACCGCATCGCTAGCGTCGTGCGGCGCTTCGCGCGCACCTCGACCGGTACTTGGTAGGTGGCTCCGCCGACGCGCCGCGACTTGACTTCAACCCGCGGCCGAATGTTGTCGAGCGCCTGCTTGAACGCCGCAAGAGCGTCGCCCTGCCCCTTAGCGGCCACCTGCTCCAAGGCCCCGTAAACAATCCTTTCGGCGAGAGATTTCTTTCCCTGATTCATGACCATATTAATAAACTTCGCAATGGTCTCATCGCCGTATTTTGGATCGGGCAAAATGACTCGTTGTTCAGCGACGCGTCTTCTAGACATAGCGAGCTATTATCCGCAGTAATTCTAATTCTAAAAACTAAGACTTCGGGCGCTTGGCGCCGTACTTCGATCGTCCTTGCCGGCGAGCAGCGACACCCGACGTATCCAAGACGCCTCGTACCGTGTGATAGCGAACACCCGGAAGGTCCTTAACCCGTCCACCGCGGATCAGGATCACCGAGTGTTCCTGTAAATTGTGCCCCTCCCCTCCGATGTAGCTGGTTACTTCATAGCCGTTGGTGAGCCGCACGCGCGCGACCTTCCTAAGGGCCGAGTTCGGTTTCTTGGGCGTGGTCGTATAGACGCGCGTACAGACACCGCGTTTCTGCGGACACCCCTCGAGCGCCGGCACGGTACTTTTTAGCCGCTGACGCTTCCGTGGACGCCTGACCAGTTGATTGATCGTAGCCATTCGTTAAAGAGTACCTTCTCGGGCGATATATTCCGGCCGCTTATAAAAAGACAACAGGCCGGATCGCTCCGGCCTGTCAAAGCCGTTGGATTCTAATAATGTGACTCACCGACTGTCAAGCTAAAACTGGACTTACCTTGCACAATTTCGCCTTACTCCATGCACGCCAACTCTCCCTAACCCGCCGCCACATCGGCTCCGCCGAGCTCCGCAAAGCGGGTTGCCAGATCCGAGGGTTGCTCGCGTTGGCTGCGCCGCTCCCCGTGAAAGGCAAAGCCGGTTCCACCCGGGATCAAGCGCCCCACGATGACGTTTTCCTTGAGCCCGCGCAGATCGTCGCGTTTGCCGGTCACCGCCGCCTCGGTCAAAACCCGTGTCGTTTCTTGGAAGGACGCCGCCGAGATGAACGATTCGGTAGCCAAGGAAGCCTTGGTAATTCCGAGCAGCATCTGCGTCCACTGAGCCGGTTTCTTTCCGTCCCGCGCGCCGCGTTCGTTTTCATCGAACACCCGCTCCTTTTCGGCGTGCTCCCCCAGGAGGAAACGCGTATCGCCCGGGTCGGTGATTTCCAACTTGCGCAGCATTTGGCGCACGATGACTTCGATATGCTTGTCGTTGATCTTTACCCCTTGCAGGCGGTACACGTCCTGCACTTCGTTAACGATGTAATTCGTCAAAGCATAGACCCCTTTCAGGCGCAAAATGTCGTGCGGGTCCGCCGCGCCATCCACGATCACCTCGCCCTTCTCGACATGCTCGCCTTCGAACACCGCGACTTGACGCCATTTCGGGATCAGGATCTCCGTTTGCTCACCCGCAGGGTCGGTCAGCACCAAACGTTGCTTCCCCTTGGTGTCGCGGCCGAAGCTGACCGTCCCCGAGACCTCTGCAAGGACGGCGGCTTCTTTCGGCCGGCGGGCTTCGAAGAGATCGGCTACGCGCGGCAAGCCCCCGGTAATATCACGCGTCTTCAAGGACTCCTGGGGCAGGCGCGCAATGACATCCCCGACTTTCACGTTGGCACCGTCCTCGACATTCACAATCGCCCGAGGCGGCAGGAAATAATGGGCCGGGATCTCCGTCCCCGGGATCTTAAGATCCTTACCCTGGGCGTCGACGAGCTTGACCACCGGCCGCAGGTCCTTGGCGTTGGACGGCCGTTGTTTTGGATCCATCACCACGATACTGGTCAGGCCGGTGATCTCGTCGATGTGCTGGATCACGGTGACCCCTTCGACGATATCCGCGAACGCCACGACTCCAGCCACTTCCGTTATTACGGGGTGAGTATGGGGATCCCAAGTCGCGATCACCTGACCGGGCTGAGGCTCGAACCCGTCGTGGACCGTCAGCACCGCGCCGTAAGGAACTTTGTAGCGTTCGCGCTCCCGCCCGAATTCGTCCACGACCGATATTTCGCCCGACCGAGACACCGCGACGTAGGTCCCTGTTTCGTGCTTGAGCAATTTGATGCTATGGAGCCGGATCACTCCCTTCGACTTGGCTTCGATGCTGTTTGCCGCCACCGCCCTTGAGGCGGCGCCGC
>JBOIDM010000229.1:0-14781 GCA_050740575.1 Gammaproteobacteria bacterium | reverse complement strand
CGTGAATGGCCTTGGCCAGCGCTTCCTTGCCGGTGCCCGTGGCGCCCGTGATCAAGACCGTGACATCGGTCCCGGCGACGAGTTTCGCTTGTTCCAAGAGCTGGGTGATCTTCTCGCTGCGATAGATTATTTCCTTGCCGAAATTCAAACCGGACTCCGACTCGCCGGCCGCGAGCCGTAGTGTATGCCGTACGCGGGCCACGAGATCTTCCTTGGCGATAGGTTTGGTCAGAAACTCCGCGATTCCGAGGTGCATGGCTTTAACGACATCGGCGATTTGCGCCTTGCCGCTTAGCATGATCACCGGCATCAGAGGGTTCTGGCGGTGGATCTTCGATAACAAGGTCATGCCATCCATACCCTGCATCACGAGATCGGTGATCACCAGATGAGGACGAATAACATCGATGCGAGCCATCGCCTCGCTTCCGGACATCACGGGATCGATCTCGAAACCCGCATCCTTCAGCCACGTGGATAAGAGCGAGATCATGTCCCGATCGTCGTCTACGAGAAGAACGCGATATTGCATAGAGTTTGTCCGCTCGCCCTAGCGTTTTTATTCCACGGTCACGGATTTAGCGAGATTACGCGGCTGATCGATGTCCGCCCCTTTAAGCACGGCGACGTGATAAGCAAGAAGTTGCAACGGTACCGTATAGACAATTGGGGCGATGAGGTCATCGACGGAAACTGCTTCGATGGCAACTACGCTGCTGGCGCTTTGCATGCCGATACTCGGATCGGCAAAGACATAAAGCTTGCCCTTTCGTGCCCTGACCTCCTCCAAGTTCGATTTCAGCTTTTCCAATAATTCGTTGTTTGGCGCAACCGCGATGACCGGCATATCTTCGTCTACCAACGCCAAGGGCCCGTGCTTTAACTCTCCGGCCGGATAGGCTTCGGCGTGAATATAAGAAATTTCTTTCAGCTTGAGGGCGCCTTCCATCGCGACTGGATACATCGCGCCGCGGCCTAAATACAGGGCATGATGTTTATCCGCGAAATGCTCGGACAGCTGCTTGACCTTCTCGTTGAGCAGTAATGCCTGATTCAGCTTTCCGGGCAGGCTTTCAATCGTTGACACCAAGGCTTGCTCGGCCGCCGCGTCGAATGCGCGCCGTCGACCGAGCGTGACCACCAGGAGCAGCATGGCAGTTAGCTGGGTGGTGAATGCCTTCGTCGAGGCCACACCGATTTCGGGGCCTGCCCGCGTTAAAAAGACGAGACCGGCTTCGCGCGTAAGCGAGCTTTCAGGGACATTGCAAATCGCCAAGGTATCCAAATATCCCGAGGATTTCGCGAGTCGAAGTGCGGCTAATGTGTCGGCGGTCTCTCCCGATTGCGAGATCGCAACGAATAATGTGCCCGGCCGCACCACGGACTTGCGATAGCGAAATTCACTCGCTATCTCGACGCTGCACGGGATGCCGGCGACACCTTCCATCCAGTAGCGAGTGACGAGACCAGCATGGAAGCTCGTTCCGCAGGCAACGATTTGGACCGCGCGCACCTGATCGAATACAGCATGCGCCCCGTACCCAAACGCGTCCTCGACGACTTTGCCTCCTTGGGTTCTGCCCTCTAAGGTGTCGGCCACCGCCCGCGCTTGGGTGAAAATCTCCTTTAGCATGTAATGCCGGTAGCCCGCCTTGTCCGCGGCATCTGCGGAAAGTTGCGAGAGGGATATTGGCCGTTCGACGCGCCGGCGCTCGGCATCATAAATCATGACGCTATCGCGGCGGATGTCCGCGACGTCGCCTTCCTCCAAAAAAATAAACCTTTGGGTCACCGGCAGGAGCGCAAAAACATCAGACGCGATGAATGTTTCTCCGATACCTATTCCGATGACGAGCGGGCTGCCGCGCCTCGCGGCAATGAGCCGGTCGGGTTCCAATACGCTAATGACGCCGAGGGCAAATGCGCCTTCGAGCTCTTGTGCGGTGTCAAGCACCGCTGTAAGCAAGTCTTTCCCTCTCTTTATGTGGTCGTATATTTGATGAACCGCGACTTCGGTATCCGTGTCGGAGGTAAACTGATAGCCCTTTTCGCCCTGCCGCATGCGGAGCTTATTATGGTTCTCGATGATCCCGTTATGCACCAATGCGATGCAATCATTGGAGACGTGGGGATGGGCGTTGCGAGTGCTCGGTTCGCCGTGGGTCGCCCAGCGCGTGTGGGCAATGCCCAAAGAGCCTTGAACTATGGTGCCATTGAGCGACGCCTCGAGTTTATCGACCTTGCCCAAAACACGCAGGCGTGCCAACGACCGCCTATTGTCGATTACCGCGATCCCCGCCGAGTCGTATCCGCGATACTCCAAACGCTTTAGCCCTTCCACAAGAATGGGCGTCACATCTCGCTGTGCAACTCCACCGACGATTCCGCACATAATGGTCCTTAAAAAAATGCTTGCGTATGACTCTAAATACGATAGCTTATAACGGTCAGGGATGCCGTAATTTCTTGCTGCCATTATTATAACCGTCCCGCCAGGGGCATATGCCGCACCCATCAGCCGTTGGTCATCTACCTTAATGCTTACGCCCCTTCGCCGGCAGCCTTACTGGATCGCGATCCAAACTCGGCTGTCACTCACTTTACCACCGCTGGCCTGAATCTGAAAAACTCGACTGCCGGAGTTTGTATTTCGGCATGGTCTTGGCATACTGAACGTCGGTAATGTATTGCTTATGTCGGGATCCGGGCTCGCGGGAATCGCCATAGAACGAGTATGTCTTCTGCGATCGCAGCGAAGATTTATGAGTAGACATGCGATGATAAAACAAGTCGACGCTGGATATGCGCACCTGCGTGCGGGGGCGATGTACTGGATCACCCCCCTGGTTTTATTACTTCTTTTACTCTGCCCGTGGGCGGATTTGAGCTATTACGCGCAGTCGGTGACGGGGCAAGCTTCTCTGTTGTTAAAAAGGAGACTGATCAGTTCCGTTATCGCCGAACCGCAAACGCCTGCGCAAATCAAGGATAAATTGCAGGTGATTCTGGAGCTGCGCGGCTTTGCGATCGCCAAGCTCGGCCTCACTGATAATGGAAGCTATCTAACATTCGTGGATCTCGATCGCAGGGCGGTCGCGTGGAACGTATTCGCAACTCCAGAGTTCTCACTCAGCCCCTTGCACTGGTGTTTCCCGTTCGCAGGTTGTTTAAGCTATCACGGCTATTTTTCCGAGAACCGAGCTCATAGCGCCGCGGCGGGCTTATCGGAGGCCGGGAATGATGTTTTTGTAGGCGGGGTCTCGGCATACTCTACGCTCGGCTGGTTTCGGGACCCGGTCTATAGCACCATGCTGCGCTGGAGCGACACACGGATCGGCGAGGTTATCCTGCATGAAATGGCGCATCAAACCGTTTATGTCCCGGGCGATAGCGCCTTCAACGAAGCCTTTGCGACGACAGTGGCCACGCAAGGCGTCAGGCACTGGCTGGCGCAGACCAATCAGCATGAAAAGCTCGAAGAGTTTGATTTAGCGAAGCGCCACGAAGATGCCTTCGTCGCGTTGGTGCTCGATACGGTGAGCCGATTGCGAAACCTCTACGCATCGCGATTAGTCTCCGCGGAGATGCGCACCGCGAAGCAAGGCATTTTTACCGATTTGCGCGAGCGCTACCGCTCGGTGCGCAATCAATGGGGAGGGTATTCCGCCTACGATGAATGGATGGCGCGGGACCTAAACAATGCCAAGCTCGCCTCGATTGTTACCTACCGGGAGCACGTCCGGGCATTCGAACGGCTTTTTGACAATGTGAAGCAGGACTTCAGAGAGTTTTACCAACGAGTCACCGCGATCGCGGAGCTAACTCCGCGCGAGCGGTCCGCGATCTTCCGGCATCTTGTCGGCCATACCGTGGCCGACCAAATCGGCGATCCGTCCTCGCTTGACCATAAATCCTAGGTTGTCACAAGCTCTCAGGATTGCTGGTAGCTATTCCACGGAAAAATCGCGCATCATACCCATGTCTTCGTGTTCAAGGTTATGGCAGTGGACCATGAACAAGCCTTTGAAATCCTGGTACGGCTTGATGATCCGCACTCGTTCGCCAGGCATAACCAGTACGGTATCCTTCCAGCCGCTGGTAACGAAGCCTTCCCTTACGGTGGCGTAGTGTTCCGCGCGCTCCGCACCATTGGTGCGGCTGAGGATCTGGAAATATTGTCCGTGCAGATGGATCGGGTGAGCCATTGAAAGCATCATACCCATCCCACCGCCCATTCCCATGCCTTGCATGCCCATTCCTTCCATCCGTCCCATCATTCCCATGCCTCGCATGCCGCCGCCCATCATTGCGTTCCGTATTCCGCCCATGGCCCGTTCATTACTCTCCTGCAGATGTCCTCCGGTGTCATGACCGCCGGGTAGCGATTCCGATTGGCGGCCGTGTCCGCCGCCATGGGCATGAAAGATCTCCATCAGTTGCAAGGTATTGAACGGCATCCGTTCGGCGGGTTGCACGTCGTCATACGCGTAAGGCCGTCCGTTAAGCAACATCGCCATGGGGCCCTCGGAAATGCCGACTGGCACCGGCTTGTTGGGGTTGGCGGCGTCGTCGACTTGATACCGGGTGAACTTGGACAGGCGCGTCGGCAGCTTGGGGCTGTCGCTGACTTCGCGAGTTATGCGAGCGGTAAAAATGGGGTAGTCACTCCCCACGGCCAGGTTGTTTCCTGCCATCATACTGCCTCCCATGCCTCTGTGCATACCGCCCATGCTGCCACCCATCATGCGCTCGGCCATATTCGGCAGCACGCCGGAGAAGGGACGGCTACACATAACCAGCTGTGAGCCAGCCGCACGTCCGGTGAAATCCGCCCAGACATCCAGCCGTTCGCCGGGCGCCAACATGGCATAAGGTATGTTCTCCGGTTTCTCCAGCAATCCTCCATCGACGCCGATGACGGTGACTGGCGTACCGTCATCCCAGGCGAGCTTGTAGATACGTGCGGTGGATCCGTTCATTATGCGCAGGCGGTAGGCGCGGCTGGCCACGTCGATGCGGAAGTCGGGCCTGCCGTTGACCAGGATGCGATCCCCGTAGAAGCCCATCATTCGATCGTGCATGCTGCGAACATAAATCAGTTGATTCTGCTCGTCGAACATCCGGTCCTGAATGACGATGGGAATCTCGTATTCACCCGAGGGCAATTCGAGCCCATGCTCTTCGTCGTCATTGACCAGGATGGCGCCCACTAAACCATAGTAGACCTGCCTGGCCGTTGCCTCATGGGGGTGGGGATGATAGATATTCATGCTCGCCCGGTTGAGCATTTCGAATTCGTAAACGAAAGTCTGGCCCGGAGCGATGGCATACATCGGATGCCCGTCCATCAGGGCCGGGACGTGCAAACCGTGCCAGTGGGTGATGGTGGGTTCGGTCAGTTCGTTACGCAGGTGGATCCGTATCTTCTGGCCTTTCCGAAACCGCATGGTGCGTCCCAGATACGATTCCGGCAGAGTCGTCAACGTGTTTTCCGGTCCTTTGATGAGTCCCGCGAAATACTGGTACACCCGGGTTGGCTGGCCGTTCAGTATGGATACCGAAGCGGGCCGGCAGACGAGTTCGATTTCGACGTCCGGGTTAAAGGTGAGGGAAGCCATGTTCGGTACACGGTGCGGCATAGCCTGCATGCCCATGGCGTCCATGGTGCGTAACCAGCCGGGTAGTCCTGCGTACGCCGTCAGGCCGATACCGGCCTGGGAAAGAAAACGACGGCGGGAACGGTTAACGAAACTTTGCATGAAACCTCCTCGAAGGGAATCGCCTCTTATTGATGATTGTCATTGTCCCGGCTGTACCCCGCAACACCGGGTCGAGTCCTTTTGGAGACCCCGCGTGGTCCATCCCTAGTCAGCGCGGCCGACCAGCTCGGCGATATTCCGTAAGATCCGGGGCGCCTGGAGTATGCGCGGCAGCGCGATATATTTCGCGTGGTACGCGGGATTGAGGCACTCGACGAATCGCCGGTAAGAGTTGCCATCGGCGAAATACTCGGTGTGAGGATATAGCAGCGCTCCAAAATCCTTCCACAACGGCGTCAGCGTGTGTTCTTCGACATCGGCGAGCGGTAGGAGCCCGAGATTGATATGCCCATATTCAGGCCCTCTTCCTCCCCGCCAGCTCCACCAATGACGTTCGCGAGAGCGCCCGTTCAACATGAGCTCCAGTAGCAGGAATTCCACGATCCCCCGAGGCGCATCGCGACGATGGCGTATGAAATCCGGGTGCACTTCTTCTTCATGAGCGCCGACTAAGAGCGTCGCGAACGCGAGGATGTGCTTGTCGTTGCGTACGACGGCGCACGGGAAGTTGCTGACATAGGCCGGATCGAAAAACCCGCGTGAGAATCTGCGCTCGGTGCACCTCGTATGGGCCAGCCAATCGTCCGACACGGCCTTGAGCTCCGGTATCAGCCGCGGCACATCCTTAGAATTCGCTATGGACAGACGCAGATGCTGCGTGCGTAGACGAGCATGGAGATCACACAGTTCGGCGCGCTCGGCGCCGCGCAGGGTAAAGCGATCGAGAGCGATGCGAGCCTCCTCGCCCACTTTCAGCACCGAGAGACCGAGATCGACGTATACCGGTAAGTTTGCGGCGTCGACCAAGTAGAAGATCGGAGTCCCACCATAGCTTGAGCACAAATCATGGAAGGCCCGTATGAGCCTTTCATGCTCCTGTCGGGCCCCGATCGGATCCCCTAGCGCCACCCAGCTCGTGCTCGTGACGCCATACATGATGAAGGCATGACCTGACTCGCTAAACAGAAACCGCTTGTCGCCGAGTAACGCCAGATGCCCGCGCGAATCCGGATCGTCCTCCACGATCTGACGCGCCTGCGCGAGCATCATCGCGTCAGGCAGGTCGGGCGGGGGGGCGCGACGCAGCAGCTTCACGAAGGTGAGCCCGGCGGCCACGGCCAGGATCGCCATCGTGGTGCGCAGGAATCGAGGGAGTTCCGCGTCGTAGGCGAGGTGCCACCAGAATGCATGAGGCGTCGGTACATGTTTATACGAGAACATGCCGAGCCAAACCGTCACGGCTAAAATCGTGGTCAGCGTCGGCGCCCATTCAGCGGCCGATCCCTTGATGATGTTCGATTCCTGACGTTGGAACTCGGGGCGCATGATCCAGAGCACGGCGAGGACCATGACAAGGATCACGGCGCCTTCGATGTTCAGACCTTTCAATAAAAGCGCGGCGACGCCTATGGCCAATAACCAAATACTATACCTGTGCTCAGCGGCGAGCCGTCGCGTTAGGCCGCGCGCGAAGATGACGAGTCCCACCCCGGCACCGCCCGCGATCATGTGCGAGGCTTCGAGAACCGGTAACGGCACGAACGCCTCCATGACGGCCAAGCGCTCGGGAGACGCCGGGACGGCGCACGAAAAGAGCAGCACCACGCCGGCCAGGAAGACGATCGCGGCCATTACTTGCGGCCCGATGTCCCTGACCCATTCCATAGCCGTATCCCGTGCCCGCGAGATCGGTGCGTGCTGCAGGCTCAACTCGTAGGCCGCCAGCACGATCGCTGCAAAGCCCAGGGGAACGAAGTAGTAGGTGCAGCGGAACATCAGGATGGCGCTGAGCAGCGATGCCGCCGGCACCTCGGGAAGGCCCACCAGCATGACCGACTCAAAGACGCCGATGCCGCCCGGGACGTGACTTATCACTCCGGCGACCAAGGCGGCCGCAAACACTCCGAGATAAGCGAAAAAGTCCGTGCCTATATTCGTAGGCAGCAACACATAGACGACCGCGCTCATCAGCATCAGATCTATGGCGCCGAGTAGCGTTTGGGCAGCGGCCGTTTTCGCGGAAGGCAGTCTAAGGGACCAGAACGGCATCTGGATCGTCACGGGGCGAATGGCGGGGACCACGACGTAAGCGGCGATCGACCCTAACACGAGTACGCCCAAGGCGAGCCGCAGCTCCTCCGGTATGAGCAGGGTGGACGCCGCGGGTGTCCCGAATAGCATCGCTAGGGCGGCGATGAATGCGACGCCCAAGGACGAGGTGAGTGAATACATCGTCGTCACACTCGCGATGTCGAGTGCCGACAGTCCCGCCTGCGCATAGATGCGGTAGCGGATCGCGCCGCCCGTGATTAGGACGAAGCCGAGATTGCTGCCGAAGGCGTCGGCGAGACAACTCGCGAGGGCCACACGCTTATAGGACAGGGCGCGGCCAATATGATGCAAGGCCACTACATCGTAGCCGGTCGTGAGCAGATAGCTGATGCCGGTGATGAGGAAGGCTAGGAAAACCGACCGCAGCGGTAGCTCCTGAAATTGCTCCACGACATTAGCGAGCTCGATCGTGCTGACCGTGCGATAGGCAGCCCATAAGGCCAGGCTCACGATCGCGAGACTAAGGAATGGACGCGTCTGAACGAATAGCCTCTTGAGGAGATAACCGGACAGGCCTTCGGTTGTAGACCGGATCTCGGTCGTAGTTGCGCTCATTTCCAAATCACCGCTCTGTGGCTGTGTGCCGTCCTCGACGCGTAGCATCGAGCGCTGCAGGATTAGGCTATAAGAATTTTAAACGCCTTTTTCCCTAACAAATAAAGTACCGATGGAGGGGTGAGTCGTCAAACAGGCGTGTCGTCGGTCGAGAACACCCACGTGCTGATCCTGGGGTCGACCGGGTCCGATATAGGCGGCCGCGATGGACTTTAATGTACATCCAGACCGACATGCAGTGTGCTAGAGTCTCCCAGCGGAAGTCAGTCTCGGCATCCAATCTACTTCGGATCGATCAACCGTAGGAGGAATCAATCATGAGCAACCCGTTCAAATACTCCAGGCTTTCCAAGGATGACGCTGTGTGTCTGCTGGTGGACCACCAGTCGGGCCTGATCTCGCTGGTGCAGGATTTCTCGCCGGGCGAGTTCAAGAACAATGTGCTGGCCCTGGCCGCCAGTGCGCAGTATTTCAAGCTGCCAACGATCCTGACCACGAGCTTCGAGAGCGGCCCCAACGGGCCGCTGGTGCCGGAACTGAAGGAGATGTTTCCTAACGCGCCTTACATTGCGCGTCCCGGCAACATCAATGCCTGGGATAATGAGGACTTCGTCAATGCGGTGAAAAAGACCGGGCGCAAGCAGCTCATCATCGCCGGCGTTGTGACCGAGGTCTGCGTGGCCTTCCCTGCGCTTTCCGCCATCGAAGCCGGCTACGAAGTGTTCGTGGTTGCGGACGCGTCGGGGACCTTCAATGAGGTGACCCGTCACGCGGCGTGGGCACGCATGGCGGCAGCCGGTGTGCAGATGATGAACTGGTTCGGCGTGGCCTGTGAGCTGCACCGCGACTGGCGCAACGATATCGAAGGGCTGGGGGCACTCTTCTCGAACCATATACCGAACTATCGAAACCTGATCACCAGCTATCTCGCCAAGAAGTAGGAGGGGTGAGACGGAATTCATTCCACTCCCCGAGGCCGAATAAGCGTCGAGCCGAGGCTCTGTTTTGTGAAAGGAGGGCATCAATAGAAGGGAATCCGCGCATTACCGACCTCATCGCCCCTTTGGGTGCTTCCGACTTCCGACAGCTGGCGAAACTATTCGATTTATTTACTCTCGGCCGGTGTTTCATTTTGCGGCGATGACGGCGTTGCCCCCGATTTAAGTGGATCAGGTCGCATAGGGGGTCCGAACCAACTCAATACGATGATTAGTACGGTTATAGTGGCCCAGATCCACATAAAAACATTCAAGCCCTTTGACCGAGCAATTCGAGAAACCCATTGCCTGAAGCTCATAGCTAATAAACCTTCCGCTACACTTCGAGTTCAATAACCGTTATGTTCCTATTGGGTGAAGTATCGCGGTGAAAAAATGAATCAGTGTTTTTTCCAGATTAGCATGTGCGACGCAGGTGAAACAATAAGTCCGTAAACGAAGGATTCTTGCCCAGTCGCGCGAAGTTCTTTATCCCTGGCCTCTGTGAGATCGGCCGGTAGCGGCGTTTCAAGAATAAAGGAGCATCGCCTCTCGCTCCTCGATCCAGGAGGTTTCATCGGATACTGCCAAAGCGTCCAGATCGGCCGGAGTTGTATTGGGGTCATCAACCCATGAGCGTAGCAGCTCACTGCCGTTAATGACATCGATGGCCAAACGATCGTGCTCATATTCATAGGGGAAATTACGCCACAAGTCATAGTTGGGGCGCAGCCGGCGCAGCGCTTTGAATGCGAGGGTCTGCAAGCGCCAAGGTCGGAAAGCATGGTGGTTATAGCTGCTGGCCTCGGCATGCACGTGCAGGCCGGCACATAGGGCGCCCGCGTGTTTATGAAAGGTGGGCTCGAACCAGCAGGGCCGCAGACGGCAGCCTTGCAGCCAGTGCGGCGCCAGCGAGCGCATTTCCGTCAGGAGCGCGCGAGCATCGAGGTCGGGGGCGCCGAATAGTTCCAACGGGCGTGTGGTGCCCCGGCCCTCGGACAAGGTGGTGCCTTCGAGCATGACCGTACCCGGATAACAACGCGCCATCCCGAGATTGGGGGCATTGGGACTAGGATTAACCCAGCAGCGTTCGCTGAGCGGCCAACCGTAGCCGGGCCCCTTGTTGGGTAACCAGCCCTCCATCGGGATGACCCGATAATCCACATCCAAGCGCAAAGTTTCGACGAACCAACGCGCCAGCTCGCCTATGGTCAGGCCGTGCCGCATGGGCAGAGGGCCAGCGCCGACAAAGCTCTCCCAACCAGCACGCAAGCGCAATCCTTCCACGGGGCGTCCTGCCGGGTTCGGTCGGTCGAGCACCCATACCGCCTTACCGTGCCTTGCAGCCTCTTCCAAGACGTAGCGCAAGGTCGTAATGAACGTATAGATGCGGCAGCCTAGGTCTTGCAAATCGACCAGCAATAGGTCGAAAGCGTCCATCATAGCCGCCGTCGGACGCCGCACCTCGCCGTATAGACTGAAGACGGGAATGCCGTGCACCGGATCGCAAAAATTGGGCGATTCGACCATGTTGTCCTGTTTGTCGCCGCGCAGCCCATGCTGCGGTCCGAGAGCCGCGCTGAGCCGGACATCGCCAAGTGCAACCAGCGCATCGAGTGAGTGGGTGAGGTCCTGGGTCACCGACGCCGGGTGGGCGAGCAAGCCCACGCGGCGGCCGGCGAGCGGCCTGCGCAGCGCAGCATCTTCCAGCAGTCGGTCGATACCAAACCTCATAGCCGGTGGTACCAATCTTCCAAAACGCCGGATCGCTCGAATACCACCGCGAAAGCGTCCGCATGATGGAAATCGGGGCGGGGGGCCGGATGCGTGAGCGCCCAATAGGAAAGCAAACCGTTTTTCTCTTCGATGACCGCTGCTAAGGCCAATCGGAGACGTGCCGCTTGGCGAAGCTCCAAGAGACCCTCCAAGCTCAGCGCCACATCGAGGCGTATTCGGCCGCTATCCCTCGCCGCCACGGCTATGGCCGGTGGCGGCGCTGGCTCGATAGCTACGCCGCCTGCACGATAGCCATGAAACCGATATCCCGCCCATTGAGACGAAGGGGAGAAGTTGAACTCGTAATAGCCGGGTACGCCCTCAGCCATCGCAAACGCCTCGAAACAGGTGTGCTGCCAGAGACCATCTGTACGACGCGGGGTCTCCGGCAAGGGAATCCGCAAGCGCGCGACCTCGCCTTCCAACGAATAGCATAACCGCAGCGTCCCCTCCGGCCCACTGCGTACGCCTACGGTGACCCGGTCAACGGCCGCGCAGGGCATAGAAGGATGACACGTGAGCTCATGGGCCGACATCACGCATTCGCGAATGGACTGGTATTACGATGCGCGGACAACCGTTCGTCCGACAGAGGCGGGCATTATATTGAGCTTTCGCAATTCCGTCTCCAGCGACCAGCGTTTCTGCTTCTGGTTAGTAGCGCAAAACCAACGCTTTAGATGACTGTAGACGTTTGAATAATGTAACAGCTGCGATGACGACCATGATTCACAAACCCCCACTAAAAGCACTGCTTTCACGCCGCCGCCGGCTGGAACTGGAGAGCCGATCAACAATCGGGTTGTTGTGTCTTCGGCACATATTTGGTATACTTTGTAGTACATATGCAACATAGACGGCTTAACCTCTAGTGCGACTTGGTTGTAGAGGGTAGCCGGGGACAATCAACCAGCACACAGTGACCGTGACGAGGGAATTGAACTGATCACATGAACGCGTTAACCGCTTCGCGGCAGGTGGAACCGACTCGAGCTGAGCTTGCACGACTCCTCAGTCACCGGTTCGGTGACGGGACTATCTATTTGCCCGCCGGTATGCCCAGACAAGTATTTTCTCTGGCGACCCATCTTGGCTATATCAGTGAGGATGGATACCTGACACGCAAGGGCAGAGACTTGCTCTCCCGGTACCACGTAGATTGAAATACAAGCAGGACGTCAAAGTGTTCTCACTCACCGGTTTTGCCTGCGCTCGAAAGGCTCAGCGTCCCCTGGTCGGTGAAGTGCATTCCGCCGAACATCCCTCCGGCGAGCTTGCCGCGAAGAACGTACGGCAAGTTGTCGAGTTTCGCGCCGTCGGCCAGGCCTAACGCTTGTCGCACGGCGGCAAACGCCGAGACAGTCACAGGAACGCTGAATACGGTTTCGCCGAATCGTGACACGCTACCCTTCTGGTCGCTCACGCCGCTGGCGAACGGCTTGCCGTTCAGTTCCAGCTCGAGTGCCACGCCGCCGTATTCGATTGCCGTCTCATTGGGGTTTTGCAACCGCAGCGTCACGGCAAAGCGCATTTCCAGGCCCTGGCCCGCAAGCGGTTCGATGCCTACCACATTTATGCGTATCGGGTCGCGGCTAAGCATTCCAGCGCAGCCACCCAGAATCAGCGCGAGCAGCACGCTCACGGCGATGAAAATGAGGCGGACAGAAGCCGGCGCTGGAAATAAGAGCATGGCGTGCACCTCGAGTGGCGGCGAATGTGAGCTAATTATTGTCCCGCCCGTTTCCGCCGCGGGCATGACTCATCGCTAGGTCCAACGAAATTAAAGGGCCAGAACACTTGCGAAGCGCAGGTTTCTATGGCCTAGAATCAAGCCGTTTTTATTTCAATGATCATTCCCGCCTCGCGCAGTCGTTGCACGAGCACCTCGCCGAGCCCGGTGGCGGGCGTCAGGACGCCTCCGCGCTCATAGCCGCCAGGCAGGGCATCGGTGTTCAATATTAGGCTCAACGCCGACTCGCACAAGCATTTCACTGTGACCCGGTTACCTGGATCGCCTCTATCACCGATGAGACCACTTACTCTACGGCCTTCGTCACTGAGCCCTAGGAGCTGACAGCGGAACCAGCCATTTGCCATGGTGTTCTCGGAAGGGCCGCTACCGGGTGCAGGCAGTAAGGGTTTGAGCAGCCGACGCATCGCAGGTCGCCACATCGCACTCTCGAACAAAGCCATGCCGGCAATCGCGGCGGTGGCTTTGACGCGTGCGAATGGAGGGTTGAAGCTCTGATATTCTTGGTAGACGAACTCCGAGCCATAGGGCTCTCCACATTGAGCGTAAAGCGCAGCGCTACGGCGTACGACCCGGGTGTTTATCGGTCCCATCAAGAAGGGCGCGACCCACCTTCCGATGTCGGCATCGAAGCGCGGCCGCGCCGGGTCCTGACTGCGTTCGATCTCGCGATCGTTACAAGCGCCTTCGGGGTTGAGGAGGAAGGGGTGGCTTAGCTCCCCCGGCCGGGTAGACTCATGGGTGTTGAAACTCGATGCGACGGTGCCGCCGTTGAAGCCGCCGTAAAGCTGGAAAAATGCTTTCGCCTCTTTGCACGGCACGCCTAACTCCCTTCGCATATAGCGAACCAGGAGATAAGTACCGAGATCGGAGGGTACCGAATCGAACCCACAAAAAGGAATAATACGCGTCCCCTCAAGCGCCGCTCGCTGATGATAGCGATCGATGAGTTCCCGTACCCAGCCCGTCTCGCCGGAAATGTCGACATAATGGGTCTTGAAGCGCACGCAGGCGTCGACAACGGGACTGCCATAGAGCGCGAAAGGCCCGGCCGCGCTCAGCATCACTCGGGTGCGGGACACGATAGCATCGACCGCAGCTTGGTCGCTGCTCTCAGCGACCAATACCGCTGCTGTACTCGCAGGGGCTCCGATCTGCGCCCTCATAGCCTCTAGTTTCTCTCGATTACGGCCGGCGATGGCCCAGCGCAGCTCTTGGGCATGTTGAGCGAAGTAGTTGACCGCCTGTTTGCCGGTAAAGCCACTAGCCCCATAAATCACTAGGTCATAATCACGCTTGGCCATTGGACGCATCGTTCCTTCCTAGTTAGTCATAATATTAACCCGGCGGGGAAGTACCCCATAGGGAGCTAGGTCACGTTTGCTGAATACAATCCAAACAAGCGATGATTGCCTCGCTAACCCGCTTAGTCTCATTGGGATCTCTGACTTGGATAGAAACAACGCCTGCTTCCTTGGCCGGATAGTCGTTGCCACCAGGGAACAAAGCATCCCCTACAAACATCATCTCTTTAATTGTAATGCCAAGGATGTCTCGGAGTTTTCTGATACCGTAGGCTTTGTCAATGCCAGGCTTTGTGACATCAACAGATGTCGTGCCACCCAGCCGGACGAAAAAGTCAGGAATAATGGTTTCAAGGATTGCTTTGATTTTCTTCCGCTTGGCGAAATCCGGGTCCCATCTTTTCTTTTCTTCAATGGGAGCCTGCTGACCTAATGCCGAGAATGTAATCTGACTGCCTCGGTCTTCAATCACTTCTCCCCAGTGCTTT
>JBOIDM010000228.1:0-13231 GCA_050740575.1 Gammaproteobacteria bacterium | reverse complement strand
CTGTTGCAATTGGCGCGAGAGCTTCAGGATCTCGGCGCGCGGGCGCGTGAAGGGAAACTCGACCTGCGCGAGCTTCAAGGCGGTTGCTTTACCATCTCGAGTTTAGGCGCCATTGGCGGTACCGGTTTTACCCCGCTCGTGAGCTTCCCCGAAGTTGCGATCCTGGGGGTATCGCGCGCGACGATGAAACCGGTGTACCGCGATGGGAACTTCATACCGCGGCTCACCTTGCCGCTGTCGCTCTCATACGATCATCGCGTGATCGACGGGGTTGCCGCCGCGGCGTTTTGCCGCTATTTGAGTGAGGCGCTCGCCGATATCCGGGAGATCCTGCTCTGACCGGAGCGCGGGAGGCCGAGGAAAGCATTCCAACTCACACGAGCAACACGCGATGGACAAGATAGCTTTTCTGTTCCCCGGACAGGGGTCTCAATACACCGGCATGGGCAGGGATCTTTATGAGCACTATCCTGAAGTGCGGGCCCTGTTCGAGGAAGCGTCGGAAACCACGGCGATGAACATGACGGATCTCTGCTTCAGGGGCCCTGACGAAGTGCTGAAGCGTACCGAGAACGCCCAGCCCGCGGTTTGCCTTGTGAACGCCGCATGCTTATGCGTTCTGAAGCAGGAAGGCATAGCGGCGCAGGCGCTGGCAGGCCATAGTCTGGGCGAATACGCGGCTTTATACGCGGCGGGAGCGATGGCCTTCGGGACCATGATGGATCTGGTAAAAAAAAGAGCCCTTTTCATGCAGGAAGCGGCCGATAAAAACCCCGGGGGCATGGTGGCGGTCATCGGGTTGGAGGCCGACATGGTGGCCACGATCTGCAAGGAGGCACTCGCGGCAGGCTACGTCGCCCCGGCGAATTTCAATTCCCCCCTGCAGACCATACTCACTGGCGAGATCAGCGGGATCGAAAAGGCGGTGGAGCTTTTGAAAAAAGCCGGGGCGCGAATGGTTATCCCCCTCAAGGTGAGCGGTGCGTGGCACAGCAAGTTCATGACTGCGGCCGGTGCGAGGATGCGAGCAGCCCTCGCGGACGCTGACATCAACACGGCGGAACCGCCGGTGGTGGCGAACGCGACCGCCGAGCGGGTCTCGGCCCCTGAGGAGATCCGGGAGGCGCTCGAGCGGCAGGTGTCCGCGCCGGTCCTTTGGAGTGCATCGATGAGACGGCTTATTGACGACGGATTCAAAACCTTCGTAGAGGTGGGGCCTGGAAAGGTGTTGAAAGGCCTGATGCGGGAGATCTCCAAGCATGCCACGGCCTACAACGTGGAGAATACCGACACCTTGAGTAAGTTTCTTGCATCGGAAAGGGGGCCATAAGGGGTGTTTTGGTATCTCGAGTTGGCGCCTAGTAAGCCGGATGTTCGGAATTGAAGCGATTCTTGCTTCCCTGATTCGATCGGTGACGCTTGCAAACGCATCTGAGATCCTCCGTAGAGCGCTCCTCGCCAGGGGAAGTATAACGGTAATGCATCCATCGGATTATTTTTTAAAAAGGAAACCGAAAACATGCTTCGCTCCGCACTCCCTACCCCATCATCGATGGCCCTCCCCATGAGCGGCCTGAATCGTCTCCTCTCTATCGCCCTCACTGCCGTCGGAGACGCGTGTCGAGTAGCCCGGAGTGTCCAATCCCGGCTGGAAACCACCTGCAAGATCCTAAAGAGCGACAAGAGCCCGGTCACGGTCGCCGATTTCGCGGTGCAGTCAATCGTGGCGCAGCGGCTGGTGAAGTCGTTGCCGGGTACCCTCCTGGTGGGTGAGGAGAGTAGCGGGATACTGCGATCGGAGGCGGAGATGCGCGCGGCCGTGGTTCATGCCGTGCGCGAGGTGTGGCCGGAGGCAGGGGAGAGTGATGTGCTCTCGGCCATCGATCTCGGCAACCACGATGCCACCGCCTCGGCATACTGGACCGTGGACCCCATCGACGGCACCAAGGGCTTCCTACGCCTGGGGCAATACGCCGTCTCTCTCGCTTACATCGAAGCCGGCGAAGTGGTGGTAGGAGTGATGGGATGCCCGAACCTCTCGGCCGATTTTGACCGACCCTTCGATCAGCCTGATCCGAACGGACTCCTCTTCTCGGCGATCGCGGGCGGGGGCTGCTTTGTGCGTCCGGCGAGCGCCGCTCACGCACCCACCCAACGCGTCGAGGCTAGCGCCTACCACGGAGCAATTAGGGTGTGCGAATCGGTCGAATCGGGTCATTCGAATCAAGAGGACTCGGAACGCGTCATCGCGGCACTCGGCGGAGCCGGAACGCCCGCGCGGCTCGATAGCCAGTGTAAATATGGCGTGGTGGCCCGCGGTCAGGCCGATGCCTATCTGCGATTGCCGACGCGCGGCGATTACGTCGAAAACATCTGGGATCACGCCGCGGGAATGTTAATCGCCGTCGAGGCCGGTGCGATCGTCACCGACATCGATAACAAGCCGCTCGACTTCTCGCAAGGGATGGGCCTTGCCGCTAATCGCGGCATCGTCTGTGCCTCGCCGCGATTCCACGAAAAAATCGTTGCCGAGATCCGGGCTCTCGGGATCTGAATCCGCGGGGTCTAAGCTCTGAGGGGTTTGTAGTGAATCCGATGGGGCTGATCCGCTTCTTCGCCCAGCCGACGATGCCGGTCCGCTTCATAGTCGGCATAATTGCCTTCGAACCACTTCACTCGGCTGTCGCCCTCGAAGGCCAAGATATGCGTCGCGATGCGGTCCAGGAACCACCGATCGTGCGAGATCACGACCGCGCAGCCCGGAAAATTCAGCAAGGCCTGCTCTAGGGCCCGGAGCGTTTCGACATCGAGATCGTTGGTCGGCTCATCCAGCAGTAACACGTTCGCGCCCTGGCGCAGGACTTTGGCGAGATGGACACGATTGCGTTCGCCCCCCGAGAGCGTTCCCACCCGCTTTTGCTGGTCCGCGCCCTTGAAATTGAACCGGGCCACGTACGATCGCGATGCACAGTCGTAGTTTCCGACACGCATGATATCTTGGCCCTCGGAAATCTCCTCCCACACGGTCTTATTCGCATCCAACACATCGCGGCTTTGATCGACATAGGCGAGCAGCGCAGTCTCACCCGTGCGGATCTCGCCCGCGTCGGGCGCTTCCCGCCCGATCAGCATCCGAAATAAGGTCGTCTTGCCGGCCCCATTCGGGCCGATGACCCCGACGATACCTCCGGGGGGTAACTGAAAGCTGAGATCATCGATGAGCAGTCGATCCCCGTAGGCCTTGCGCAAATGCGAGACCTCGATTACTAAATCCCCGAGCCGCGGACCCGGCGGAATATAGATCTCGTTTGTCTCGTTGAGGCGCTGATACTCCTGGGAGGCAAGCTCCTGAAAGCGTTGCAGGCGCGCCTTGCTTTTTGCGTGCCGCCCTTTCGGGTTGGTGCGAACCCATTCGAGTTCGAGCAGCATGGCCTTGCGGCGGGCCTCCGCTTGTTTCTCTTCGCGTGCGAGCCGTTGCTCTTTCTGCTCCAGCCACGAGGAGTAATTCCCCTGCCAGGGGATCCCGTAACCGCGGTCGAGCTCCAGGATCCATCCGGCGACATTGTCCAGAAAGTAACGGTCATGGGTCACCGCGATCACCGTTCCCGGATAGCCGCTGAGGTAGCGTTCGAGCCAGGCCACGGACTCGGCATCCAAATGGTTGGTGGGCTCGTCCAGGAGCAGCATATCGGGCTGTGAGAGCAGCAGCCGGCAAAGCGTGACGCGGCGCCGTTCCCCTCCGGAGAGCTGAGTCACATCGGCGTCCCAGGGCGGTAATCTCAGCGCGTCGGCGGCGATCTCGAGCGTGCGTTCGAGCTCCCAGGCGCCGGCCGTGTCGATCGACTCTTGCAGCGTGGCCTGCTCCTCGAGCAGCCGGTCCATCTCCTCATCGCTCATCGGCTCGGCGAAACGCATCGAGATTGCATTGAAACGGTCGAGGAGTGCCTTGCTCGCCGCAATGGCCTCTTCCACATTACCGCGCACGTCCTTGCCGGGATCGAGCTGCGGTTCCTGGGAAAGGAAACCGATGGCGATCCCCGGTTGCGGGATCGCTTCCCCGTCATAGTCCTTATCCATACCGGCCATGATGCGCAATAAGGACGATTTTCCGGCCCCGTTGAGCCCCAATACCCCAATCTTGGCGCCTGGGAAGAAACATAAGGAGATGTCGCGTAGAATCACCCGCTTGGGCGGAACCACCTTGCCGACGCGATTCATGGTATAAACGTATTGAGGCATGACGCGATTCCCGAGACCGATTAAAAGCGGCCAATTATAATGAGACGCGCATTAAAGGCGAATTTCGCATACAGATATGCTAGGCCGGCACCCGACCCTACCCCAAGCCCATGAGGCGCTGCCGGGACGCGCCGCGAAGACCGCCGTCGCGGCCACTCATTTCGTGAAGGGGCACCCGCTGCAACCGCCTTTTCCGGCGGGGTTGGAGCGGGCTTTGTTCGGACTCGGATGCTTTTGGGGCGCGGAACGAAAATATTGGCAGACGGATGGGGTCTATTCGACGGCGGTCGGCTACGCCGGCGGTTCCACGCCGAACCCGACCTACGAGGAGGTGTGCAGCGGGATGACTGGGCACGCCGAAGTGGTGCTCATCGTCTTCGACCCCAAGGCCGTGAGCTACGAGGCGCTTCTCGGGCTCTTCTGGGAGTCACACGATCCGACCCAAGGCATGCGCCAAGGCAATGATGTGGGGACGCAATACCGATCGGTGATTTTTTACTACCAGTCCGCGCAGGCCCAGGCGGCCGAGAGGAGCAAGACTGCTTACCAAGCGCGTCTGACCCCAGCGGGTTTCGGCAGGATTACCACCGACATCCTGCCCGCGCCTGAATTTTATTATGCCGAGGATTACCATCAGCAATACCTGGCGAAAAATCCACGGGGTTACTGCGGCCTGGGCGGCACCGGGGTAAGTTGTCCGGTTGGGCTCTTGAAGTAGGACGATTGTCCGATCAGAAGCTTAGGGCTATGCTATGCTTGATAGTCGGGAGTGGGAAGCCTGCGGCGTAGCGTCAGCGCCGCAGAGGGGCGAGGGGCCCGCGCGCGCATCAATGCGGCGCCCAAGAACCCGCCCGCAAGGCTGCTATATCGTTAGACGCACGACTATCCGCTTAATTGATAACTATAAATTTGGAGGAGGTGTTCTATGGTCTGGCTGATTCTAGGAATCGTCCTAGGTCTCTACCTAGGCGCTAAATTTAACGCCAAGCTCATGCCGCTCGTAACTAAGATCGACTCTTGGATCGAGACGGCGAAGAAAAGTATCATGAAAGAGACCGGAGCGGAGAAGCCGCAGCAATAGGGCTTGAAGAGGATTGAGACGTCGCCCGCAGCGTGCGGGCGACGTGGTATAGTCAAGGTCTAAGCTTCACCGGCTCCTTCGAGGCGGTACACGCGGCGCCTCAGATTGGCCGAAGCCGGACAGATCGAGCGCATCATGCTGGATCTCGGCTTGCGTCCCACGGATTAGCTAACGTGCTTGCTGGCGTTTTTCCGCGAGATGAGCGGGCACCTCTTCCGGCGGTTTCGGCCAGGCGTTTAACAAAGCCTTGACCAGCGTCGCAAGCGGGATCGCGAAGAACACTCCCCAAAATCCCCAGAACCCGCCGAACACCAACACGGCGAGGATGATGGCCACCGGGTGGAGATTCACGGCTTCGGAGAATAACAGGGGTACGAGCAGGTTCCCGTCCAATCCCTGGATCACGGCATAAGCGACCATAAACCAGGCTAAGTCCGGCCCCCAGCCCCATTGAGCGTAACCGGCGAAGGCCACCGGAAAAGTGACGGCCACGGCGCCAATGTAGGGGATGATCACCGACACCCCGACGAGGACCGCGAGAAGCGCGGCGTACGACAAGCCCATTAGCGCGAAAATGACGTAGGTGACGACACCAACGATCAGGATCTCGTTGATCTTACCGCGCACATAGTTGCCGATCTGGTCATCCATCTCGCGCCACACCTTGAGCAAAAGCCTGCGATCCTTCGGCAGGAAATCCCTAGCCCAGCTGAGGAGGAGAGCTTTGTCCTTCAGGAAAAAGAACACGAGGAGAGGTCCCACGATGAGGTACACCAGAGCGGTGATGAGGGTGGGGATGGACGCCAGGGAGAGGGACAAAACGTTCTCGCCAATCTCGGTGATGCTTCGTCGTATCATCGTCATCAGCTCTTCGACCTGCTCGACGGTTACGAAAGCCGGGTAGGACTCGGGCAAGGTCAGCAAGGTTGCGCGCCCGTCGTTGATGAGATCCGGAAGCTCCTGAAAATATTCTGCAACCTGATGGTAGAGGAGAGGAATGAGCCCCAGGACCAATAACAGCAGGACCGTCAAGAACAGGAGAAACACCACCACTACGGCCAGGAAGCGCGAGCGCCACGCCTTTTGCAGATACTGCACCGGTCCTTCCAAGAGGTAAGCGATGATGACCGCGGCCAAGAACGGCGCCAACATATCGCCCATGACGAGGATGACACTGAAAGTCACCGCCGTGAATACGGCCAGCAGTGCCGCCTGGGGATCGGAGAAATTTCTGCGGTACCAGTCTTGAATGAAGTTGATCACGGTGCCCTTGTACCGGATGTACGGAGTTCAGTAGCGGTCGCAACCGGCGGCTGCGGCTTGAACCTGCGATAGTTTACCCGGAATCATTTGGCCGGCGTAATCCGAAGCCGCCCCGAACCGCGACGAACGGAATTGGTACAATGGGGTGCTATGGCATGGTGGGGCAAGATTATCGGCGGCGCCTTTGGCTACATGCTGGGCGGTCCCCTTGGGGCCATGCTCGGCGCGGCGCTCGGGCACAACGTGGATGAAGGCCTCGATCGGCCCTTCGAGGGCAGGCGCCCGGGCGGTCCCGACGCGCGCGAGAGCGTCCAGACCGCCTTTTATACCGCGACCTTCGCGGTGATGGGACATATCTGCAAGGCCGACGGACAGGTCACCGATCGCGAGATCAACCTGGCGCGCAGCGTGATGGGGCGGATGGATCTGTCCCCCGATCAGATGCAGACCGCGATGCATCTGTTCGGTGAAGGCAAGTCCCACGACTTCCCCCTGGATGCAATCTTGGCGCAGCTTCGCCACGCAATTCGCAACCGGCATAGCCTCATGCGCATGTTCCTCGAGATCCAGCTCGCGGCGGCATGGGCGGACGGCCACCTCGATGCCGCCGAGCACCGGCTCTTGTTGTATGTGTCCGACCGGCTCGGGTTCTCGCGCCTGGAATACCAGCATCTGGAAGCGATGGCACGCGCGGAAGCCGGCCACGGGTGGCGTTCGCGCGCCGAGGCCCCGCGGGAAGCGTATAGCGTGGACGATGCCTTCGCGATCCTGAACGTGACGGCGACCGCGACCAATGATGAAGTCAAGAAAGCCTATCGCCGGCTCATGAGCCAACATCACCCGGATAAACTCGTGGCGAAGGGGCTGCCGGAGGAGATGATCAAGCTCGCGACGCAAAAAACGCGCGAGATCCGCGCCGCCTATGAGCGCATCCGAGAAGCGCGGGGATTCTAGCCATGATGGCGCCGCTCGATCCCCAAATGCGCGCGGACCTCGCCGTGGCCCAGGTGCTCGGCGCGCACTACACGATCATGAACCGGCACGAACGCGGCCTGCTAAAAGGCGCGGATCCCGATGCGCTACACGACTTCCGTGTCGCGATCCGCGCTTCGCGTTCCATCCTGAACCAGACGCGCGGTGTATTCCCCGAGCGGCCGTACCAGCGCTTCCGCGGTGTTCTCGCGTGGCTCGCGGATTGTACCGGCGCGGCGCGCGATCTCGATGTCTTTCTCGAAAAAATGCCGGAGTTCAGACACACGCTCTCGGCGGCCCTGAATGAAGGACTTGCACCCTTAGAGGCCGTGCTCCGTGAAGCCCAGAAGGTCGAGCAGAAGCGACTCGCGAAGACCTGCGCCGCCCGGCGTTACGTCGGTTTCAAACGCGCTTACGGCGCGTTTCTCGGCGACCACGCAGCGCATGCCTGCCGCACCCCTCACGGCAACGAACCCATCGTGGCGCTCGCGAGCCGTGTCATCCGCAAACGCTACCGTAAGGCGCTCGCCGGAGGACGGCATGTGGGAGAGGACGCCCCCAGTGCAACTTTGCATGAGCTCCGCAAGAATGGAAAAAAACTGCGCTATCTGATCGAATCGTTTCGGGGACTTTACCGCGATGAGGAGGAGGTTCGTGCCATACTCAAACAGCTCAAGGAAATACAAGACGTGCTAGGGAAGCTGGTGGATCTGAATGTCCAGCGGCGTTTACTGAGGGAATGGCCGCTCCGGGCCGACACGGCGAGCAGCTTCCCGCCGGGGGCGCTTACGGCCGCGCAAACGCTGGACGTACGACTGTCGCAGGAGGAGCTTAAGACACGCGGGTCGTTCGCGGAGCGCTACGCGAGTTTCGCCAGCAGGGAAACCCGGGGGCGATTTGAGCGCCTGTTCGGCGAGGGCTAGCGCCTTGAACTACACTCGCTTGGCCGCGGACATCAAAGCTTGGGGCCGAGCTCTCGGATTTCAGCAGATTGGCATTGCCGGGGTCGATCTCGCCGACGACGAGCACCGCCTGCACGACTGGCTCGCCGCAGGTTATCACGGCGAGATGCGCTACATGGCGCGGCACGGCACGAAAAGAAGCCGCCCGAGTGAGCTGGTGCCGGGGACACTGCGGGTAATCTCGGCGCGCTTGGACTACCTACCGCCGGGTGCGGCTTCAGCGCAAGCTGTCCTCGATAACCCGCGGCTGGGCTACATTGCCCGCTATGCCCTCGGCCGCGATTACCATCGCGCGCTGCGGCAGCGGCTGCGGCGCTTAGCAGATCGGATCGACGCGCGTGCCGGGCCCCGCGGCTATCGCGTGTTCTCCGACAGCGCCCCGGTGCTGGAGAAGGCCTTGGCACGCCAGGGGGGTCTCGGCTGGATCGGGAAGCACACGAACCTGATTAATCGCCAGGCCGGCTCCTGGTTTTTTCTCGGTGAGATCTATACCGATCTGCCGCTGCCGACCGATCCGGCTCACGCCGCGAACCATTGCGGGCGCTGCAGCGCGTGCATCGAAATCTGTCCCACCCAAGCGATCCTCGGGCCGTATCGGCTCGACGCCAGGCGGTGTATTTCCTATCTCACGATCGAACTGCGCGGCCCGATCCCGGAACCGCTGCGGCCCTTGATCGGCAACCGCATCTTCGGTTGTGACGACTGCCAACTGGTCTGCCCTTGGAACCGCTTCGCGCGCTTGAGCCGCGAGGACGATTTCAAACCCCGCCATGGATTGGACGCGCCCGATCTCATCGCCTTATTTAATTGGACCGAGGAGGTTTTTCTGAAAAAAACCGAAGGTTCGGCGATCCGGCGCGTCGGTTATGAAGGGTGGCTGCGCAATATCGCCGTGGCCTTGGGCAATGCGCTGGCCTCGCCCGAGGCCGTCGCGGCCCTGGAGCAAAGGCGCACGCATCCCTCAGAGCTGGTCCGCGAGCACGTCGCCTGGGCGCTCGGGCGGCAGGCAGCTGCACGCTCCGGCCGGAGTCAGGTTTCGTCCAGGTTTTCTATTGCGGCCGGAGCGACCGGCTGTTCGCACCCGTAGACATCGAGCTGACGGGATTGTGCCCGTCAGCTCGACCCGCTCGCTTGCTTATAATCGGTGGCCAATCCGACTAGGACGATGACAATGCCGATCGCCACATAAAAATTTCGCGCCGCCAAATCGGTCGAAAAGCCGAGCACAAAGGGCACGATAATAAGCAGCGGTCCTACCACACGCTCTACCCAACCATGGATCGTGAAGGGGATGATCGGGACAACCCCCAAAGGAAAATCCGTGACCATCGTCATTACCAGATGAATGATGGCCAAGGCATAGGCCAGCATCGCGGGTATTCCGGTCAACCCGAGAACCGTTGGGGCAAGTAAAAATAGAATTACAGTCGCATAATCAAGATAGCCATGTGTGCGTGGGTCGAGAATTTTCACGGCACTCTCCTTTACTTAAACGATTGTCACCGCGACAGTTTAATACGCGCCAACAACGATGTCTGTAAGCTGAATAACACGAAGACAGTAAGCGCTTTATCGTGCGAAGATCCGCGTGCGCACAGCGTACGTATTGCTTGCTTCCGAAAGCCCGAGTGCTCTCGTCGTCGTGACATCCGTAATATACACGTGTATATTACGATTGTCGATTAAGGAAGGGGCCTCATGTCAAGCCTTCTTGTAGCTGCCATAGGTTTACTGCTCAGTTGGCAGACACTTGCCGCAGAACTAACCGTGTCGGCGGCGGCCAGCCTGACGAACGCCTTTCGTGACTTGGGCGCACTCTTCGAGACTCAAAATCCAGGAGTAAAACTGCAGTTCAACTTCGGCGCTTCGGGGGCTTTGTTGCAGCAGATTGCCAAGGGCGCACCCGCCGATGTATTTGCCAGCGCCGATCAAGAAACGATGAATCAAGCGCAAGCACAGGGTTTTGTGAAAACGGACGAACGGCGAAACTTCGTTGCCAACACGCTGGTCATTGTTGTGCCTACGGATGGTGGCAACACACCGAAGGCACTGAGAGACCTGACGCAGGGACATTTCAAGCGTATCGCCATTGGATTGCCGGCCAGTGTGCCGGTGGGCCGTTATACGAAAAGCGCCCTGGAGAAATCGGGGCTTTGGTCGGCCATCGAGCCGAAAATGATCGGCGCGCAAACTGTACGACAGGCACTTGATTATGTGGCGCGCTCAGAGGTCGACGCCGGTTTTGTGTACGCGACCGACGCCGCCATCATGCCGCAGAAAGTTAAAGTGGCTTTTGCCGTACCGACGGATATCCCGATTCTCTACCCCATTGCACCGGTCGCCGCCAGCGCCAACCACGCCCTCGCACAGAACTTCGTCGCCTTCGTCGATTCCCGTCAAGCGCAAGCCGTGCTCGCGAAATACGGCTTCGGAACACCTTAGATCTTTATCGATGGAAAGTGCTTGGATCGCGTTGAGCCTGACACTCAAAGTCGCGGGTTGGGCCACTGCTCTCAACTTGGTCTTTGGCGTGGCCATCGGTTTTTTACTGGCGCGCAAGCGGTTTCCGGGTCGCGATCTCTTGGACGCACTTCTGACGTTGCCTCTGGTCATGCCTCCCACCGTGCTCGGTTACTACCTGCTCGTGTTACTCGGGCGGCACGGACCGATTGGCGGCTGGCTTCAGGAGAGCCTCGGCATCAACCTCATTTTTACCTGGCAGGGAGCAGTGATAGCTGCCACCATTGTCGCCTTCCCGCTGGTTTTCAAGTCGGCGCGGGCGGCGTTTGAAGCTGTTGATCCTCAGTTTGAACAGGCGGCGCGCATACTCCGTATCAGCGAGGTCGCGGTATTTTTCCGGGTGACATTGCCCTTGGCATGGCGCGGTATTTTGGCGGGCGTATTGCTCGCTTTCGCCCGGGCGACCGGCGAGTTTGGTGCGACGCTGATGGTGGCAGGAAGCATTCCCGGGAGAACGCAAACCTTGTCCGTTGCGGTTTACGAGGCGGTTCAAGCAGGACAGGACGACGTTGCGAACTTTCTCGTGCTGGTGACATCGGTGACTTGCATCACGGTGCTGCTGGTCGCCGGTCGACTGGCGCCGGGACGAATCGTGGGCGAGCCACGAGGATGACCCCATGATCTGGGATGTCGATGTGCGCAAGCACTTTGAGAACACCAAACGCAGCTTCAAGCTAGAGGTGCGTTTTCGCAGTAATGCACGGCGGCTGGTTCTGTTTGGGCCTTCAGGTGCAGGCAAGAGCCAGACGCTGAAGATGATCGCTGGCCTGAGCACACCCCTCGCTGGGCATGTTCGACTAGAAGGGCTTCCCCTGTTTGATCATCGCGCACGCATCGACCTGCCGCCACAGCAACGTGAGCTTGGCTATGTATTTCAGGACTACGCGCTGTTCCCTCATCTCACCGTGCTGCAGAACATTGCGTTCGCGCTGCATCCCGGACTGGTGAATCCGAAACGCAATGTGCGGCACGACACCGTCACCCGCTGGCTTGAAACATTTCACCTTGCGCCCGTGGCTAATCAATACCCCGAGCAGCTCTCGGGAGGACAACGTCAGCGGGCCGCCTTGGCCCGTGCTCTTGTGCCCGAACCTCGTGCACTGCTGCTGGATGAACCGTTTGCCGCACTTGATCGCGCGCTACGGGCGCATCTGCGTCAGGAACTGGCAGAGCTTCAGGCCCAACTCAACATTCCGCTGATGCTGATAACTCACGACGAAGAGGATGTTGACTGCTTTGCAGATGCGGTAATTCATATTCACGATGGCCGAACGATCCAGGAGACAACGGCTAATGATGCGCTGGCAGCTTGATGGCCTTGAGCGCCGGGCCATTCCAACAAGCTGGCCGCCGGAAATAACATAGTCCGGAGTTCTCATGTCCAAAACAGCCAATCAGCCTAAGGATTCCATCCATCTGGACGGCGCAGTCTGGATGAAAGTGGGTGACGAAAACCTGGGGGGACGCGGTCGCGTGGGTTTGCTGCGCGCCATCGCCGAAAAAGGCTCGATCACCCAGGCGGCTAAGGCGATAGGCATGAGCTACAAGGCCGCCTGGGATGCGGTCGACACTATGATCAATCTGGCGGGTGAGCCATTGGTTGAACGAAGCAGCGGCGGCCGAGGGGGCGGCTCGACGCAATTGACACCGCGAGGCCTTCAACTCATCGAGCGTTTTGGCCAGATCGAAGCGGCCCATCGACGCTTCGTGCACATGCTGAGTAATGAAGCCATCGACCTCACCGCCGACCTTAATCTGCTGCGAACCCTGAATATGAAAAGCAGTGCCCGAAACCAGTTTTCCGGAGTCGTCACTGCCGTGACGATTGGTGCGGTCAACGACGAAATCGAACTTACCGTGGGCAAGAACACTCGGATCGTGGCCATTGTGACCCGAGAAAGCACAGAGTCGCTCGGACTGAGGGTCGGCAGCCAAGCATTCGCACTTATCAAGGCTTCTTCCATCATCATCGCCAGCGATTTTGATGGAGCCAAGCTTTCCGCCCGCAACCAACTCTATGGAACCGTTGCTTCCGTGATTCCCGGAGCGGTCAACGCGGAGGTGGTGTTAGAGATTGATGGCGGCGGGAGCATTGCAGCGATTGTGACCAATCCAAGTGTTCAGTCGCTTGGGCTTGAAGCCGGTAAACGGGCGGTTGCGATCTTCAAAGCATCCAGCGTCATTCTCGGAACGA
>JBOIDM010000227.1:0-9626 GCA_050740575.1 Gammaproteobacteria bacterium | reverse complement strand
CGGATTAAAGCGGCGCGCAAATGACCGCGTTTCCACACTCCATTTCGCGACCTGTTTAAAAGCTAATCCGGAGATCAAAACCGATGGGCGGCTCAGAACATGCGGAACACCCGCGCGGCTTGAAACGCTGGCTCTTCACCACCAACCACAAAGACATCGGAACCCTGTATTTGATTTTCGCCGGGGCCATGTTTTTATTCGGGGGCGGCCAAGCGATGACCTTCCGCTTAGAGCTGTTCCAACCGGGGGTCCAATTCATCGATCCCTTGGCGTTCAACCAACTCATCACCATCCACGGGCTGGTGATGGTTTTCGGTGCGGTCATGCCGGCCTTCGCCGGTTTGGCCAACTGGCTCATCCCGATGATGATCGGGTCCCCGGATATGGCCTTGCCGCGCGTCAACAACTGGGGGTTTTGGATTTTGCCGTTTGCAGCCTCTTTGTTGTTGCTCAGTATCGTGGTCCCGGGTACCCCGGAGGGGGGTTGGACGCTGTATCCGCCCTTGTCGATCGTCGGTAGTTCCGGAAAGGTCGAGATCGGAGGGGATCTGTTGATTTTCTCGGTTCACCTCCTCGGACTGTCTTCGATTCTCGGCTCAATCAATATCATCGTCACGGTTTTCAACATGCGCGCGCCGGGGATGACCTTGCTGAAACTGCCGTTGTTTTGTTGGTCGTGGCTCATTACCGCGTTTTTATTGATCGCGGTGCTGCCCGTTTTGGCCGGCGGCGTGACCATGCTGCTGACCGACCGTCATTTCGGGACCAGCTTCTTTAGCGCGGCGGGTGGTGGTGATCCGGTGCTATTCCAGCACATCTTCTGGTTTTTCGGCCACCCCGAGGTGTATATCATCATCCTGCCGGCGTTCGGGATCATCTCTCATGTCATCCCCGCGTTCGCGCGCAAACCTTTGTTCGGCTACAGCTCGATGATTTATGCCTTGGTCGCCATCGCTTTCCTGTCCTTCATTGTCTGGGCGCACCACATGTATACCGCGGGCATGCCGCTCGCCGGAAGTCTGTACTTCATGTACGCCACCATGTTGATTGCGGTCCCGACAGGCGTCAAGATTTTCAATTGGGTCACGACCATGTGGCGCGGGTCGATGACCTTCGAGGCCCCCATGCTATGCGCCTTGGCGTTCATCATGATCTTTAGCATCGGCGGGTTCACCGGAATGATGCTCGCGATGGCGCCCGCCGATTATCAGTATCACGACAGCTATTTCGTGGTTTCGCATTTTCATTACACCATGGGGATCAGCGCCATCTATGCCATCGTCAGCGCGATATATTTCTGGCTGCCGAAATGGTGTGGCCGGATGTACAACGAACCGCTCGCAAAAGCCCAATTTTGGATCTCGATCGTCGCAGTGAACCTGACCTTTTTCCCGCAATTCTTCCTGGGCCTCGCGGGCATGCCGCGCCGCATTCCGGACTATGCGTTGCAGTTCGCGGACTTTAACATGGTGTCGTCCATCGGCGCCTGGGTTTTCGGATTGTCGCAATTGGTCTTCGTCTATAACGTGGTCAACACGGTGTTCAAAGGCGCGCGAACGCAAGAGCCCAAGGTATGGGAGGGCGCGACCGGCCTCGAATGGACCTTGCCCTCGCCCGCCCCGTATCACAGCTTCGTGCATCCTCCCGTGGTTCATTAGGGTATGGGTTCCGCCACAGGATAATCCTCAGGAGAATTCGACATGTCAGGACCGCGGTCAGCTTATTACCTTCCCGCGCCTAGTTACTGGCCCATCATCGGCTCGATAGGGTTGTTCCTGATGTTAGGCGGCGCGGCCATGCTTATTCACGAGATGGACCACGCGTCCTACGTCATGGGGACGGGTTTTCTCACTCTGTTGATCATGCTCTTCGGCTGGTTCGGTACGGTGATCCGTGAAAGCGAAGGAGGCCAGTACAACGAACAAGTGGACAAGAGTTTTCGCCTGGGGATGTTTTGGTTCATCTTTTCCGAGGTCATGTTCTTCGCGGCCTTTTTCGGCGCCCTGTTTTACGCCCGTTTTTATGCAATTCCATGGCTCGGGGGCGAGGGTGAAAAGATCTCGACGCACGCGTTCCTGTGGCCCGCGTTCGAGGCCCTCTGGCCGTTAATCAAATTGCCCGATGCGACAGGCTTCACACCGGCTCTCGAACCGATGCGTGCGTCGGGCTTGCCGGCTGTCAACACCTTCATTTTGCTCTCGAGCGGCGCCACCATCACCTGGGCGCACTGGGGTTTAAAGCAAGATAAGCGGCTGCAGCTCATTCTGGGATTATTTCTTACCATCGCGCTGGGGGCGCTGTTTCTCGCGCTTCAGGTAGTCGAATACTCGCACGCCTATGGTGAGCTACAGCTCAAACTGAGTTCCGGCATCTACGGGACCACGTTTTTCATGTTGACCGGCTTCCACGGTTTTCATGTCACCCTGGGCACGATCATGCTCATCGTGATCTTGTTGCGATCGGTGGCCGGTCACTTTACCGCCGATAACCATTTCGCTTTCGAGGGCGTCGCTTGGTATTGGCACTTCGTTGATGTCGTGTGGCTATTCCTGTTCGTCTGTGTGTATTGGCTTTAACGCAACTGCACGGTGTGTCAAGGTGAAACTCCGTGCGGGATCAGCCATCCGGTGGCGTACGCGACCATCAAGAGCACGAATAGCCCTATCGATAATGCTACCCGCAGCGTGAGCGCGCGTACGGTTGCATCCGAGCGCTCCCGGCCTCGAATCAAGCGCAGCAGCGCAACGCCCAGGCTGATCAGCACGGCAAGAAGACCGCCGATGATTAGAAGTTTAATCGGCATGTCCCGAGATGATTCCCCGGTTCATAAGGGCAAGAGCCTATCGCTCTAACACCGTCCGTACGGCCTCGTCTAGGCGCGCGGGGACCGTACGCTCCTCTCCCGGCTGAAGGTAGGGGATCATCCCGAGCAAAGGCGCCTCGATAAGACGTTCTAAGCTACTCACGGTGGCCTCCACATACCGATAATCCTCGTCCACCTGGTTTGCAACCCAACCGAGCATTTTCACCTCGTCTCTCTCGATCGCCTCGACGGTCAGAAGCGCATGATTAATGCCTCCAAGCCGCACGCCGACGACCAGTAACACGGGAAGGTCTAAGTAGCGCGTCAGCGTGGACACGAAAGCCCCGTGACGGAGAGGTACGCGCCAGCCGCCAATGCCTTCCACGACCACGTAATCCACCTGCTGGAGAAGCTGGCGGTAAATGTCGTTCACGGCGCCCAGCGAGATTTCTGTATCCACGGCAGCGGCAGCGAGGTGTGGCGCCACCGGGGGCTCGAAGGCATAGGGGTTGACGCTAGCGTAAGGCATGGGCACGCTCGACCGCTCTAAGAGCGCTAGCCCATCCGCGTTCTTGAGTCCCTCGCCCGTACGCACGCAACCGGTTGCGATCGGTTTCATGCCCGCTACGCGCAATCCAGCCCCCTTCAATCCGTCAATAAGTCCCAAGGCCACGGTGGTCTTTCCCACCCCGGTATCGGTCCCCGTGACGAATAGTCCTTCTTGCATAGCCATCCTGGACGGACACTTTAGGTGCAGGAGTTAGTGCGCTAAGCGACCTTTGATCGCGCTTCTAAGCTGCTCGACGGGAAACGCCGCGACCGTGCTTCCGTCCTGCGGGCGAGCTCCGGCTTCCGGTACCCACGCATGTCCATACACGACTTCGAAGGTCGCCGGTAACACGCCGTGGCAGCGGAAGCGTTCGTATTCCTTTACAAGCGCAGTCAATCCGCCTTTCCCGGTGAGACCGCGATGGCGACCTTGCGCCGCGTTGACGGCCCCGATTGTTTTCAGATCCCGCATCAGCGCATAGGCATCACGGTAGGTCATCGTGAAGCGTTCGACGTCCAGAACCGGGCCACTGAAGCCGGCACGAATGAGCGCATCACCGATGTCATGCATATCGGCGAATACATGCACGTGAACTCGGCTATCCACCGTCGCCCAACTTGACCGTAACTCGCTTAGCGTATCAGGCCCGAATGTCGAAAACATCAAGATCCCTTGGGTGGTCAACACCCGGCGGAATTCTTCCAGTGCCCGGTCGAGATCGTTACACCATTGCAGCGCGAGATTAGAAAACGCGAGCTCGATACTTCCGGCGGCTAAAGGAAGGCGTTCCACATCGCCGCATAGATGGGCGTGGCGCGAAAAGAAACGAGGGGTATGCGCCCGCGCCTGCCGCAGCATGCCGTGGGCGATATCGAACGCCACAAGCACCTCGGGCCGATAGGCCCGGTGCAACAAGCGCGCGGCGTAACCCGTGCCGGCGCCCGCGTCCAGCACCCGCCGGGGGGCAATCTTTACTAGCGCTAGACGCTCCAGCATGCGCATGGCCACCGTCTGCTGTAAAACGGCATGCCGGTCATAGCTCGGCGCCGCGCGGTTAAACGCGGCCGCCAAGCGCTTCTTATCGAGCCGATAGGCGTCCGGAAAGCTTGTTGGCATCAATACACTCTCACAATACTCGCCGGGTTTTCTGAGAAAAAAAGCGCATGCCCGACGCCAGAGATGATGTGGGTGCGAAAACGCGGAGAAAGGCGCATCAGGAGATCGGTAACACGGACCGGAATCAAGGGATCGCCGTCTCCTAGTATAGCTAAAACTGGGACCTCCAACCCGCTCCATGCCGGCCCATAGATCGGCGAGCGAGTGATATTAATTCTCGCTACGCCCGCATCCCGGCAATTCGACCACAAAGATTTCTTGCTCCCACGTTAGCGCCCCGATGAAATCGTCCCAGATCGAACCGCTGAATCCTCACCTGTGAACGGAGACAGCGAACAACCCTGTCCTCACTCCCTCTATGAAGCTGCGCATGGGATCTCGGCGAGCGCCGCTAGTAACCCATCGATATGTGCCTCGGTGTGGTTTGCTGTGAGGGTGATCCGCAATCGGGCCGTACCCTTCGGCACCGTCGGCGGCCGGAAAGCGACGACAAAGTACCCTTTGTGCAGCAGCAATGCCGCCGCCTTCAAGGCCGCACGGCTGTGGCCCAAAATGATCGGCTGGATCGGCGTATGTGAGTCACCAAGCTTGACACCGAGGCCTTGCGCCCCCGCCCTGAAGTGCTCGATGAGCGTCCGCAAATGCGTCCTACGCCACCCCTCGAGACGCAGCAACGCGAGGCTTTCGCGCACTGCTTCAGCTATCGCTGGCGGCATTGCCGTGGTATAGATATAACTCCGAGCACGCTGAATGAGTGTTTCAATGAGTGGCTCCGAACCCGCAACAAAGGCCCCGAATACGCCCAACGCTTTACCGCAGGTGGCCATGAGTATCGGCGCCTCAGCAAGCCCAAGCCCGAGATGATTCAAGGCGCCCGCCCCATCCGCACCCAACACGCCGAACCCATGCGCGTCGTCAACCACGAGCACCGCTTGGTGGCGCAAGCACAAGCCCGCGATTTCGACCAAAGGCGCGAGGCCACCGTCCATGCTAAAAACAGCATCCGTCACGACATAGGCGCTCCCGGCCCGGCTCTTTGAGAGCAGGCGTTCAAGCGTCCCGAGATCGCCATGAGGATAACGCAACAGGCGCGCGCGCGCGAGGATCGCCGCATCGACTAGCGAGGCATGGTTAGCCCGATCCTGGATCACGGTATCGTTACGCCGAAACAATGCGCTGGCAACACCGAGATTCGCCAGATAACCTGTGGAAAATACGAGTGCCCTCGGCCGGCCGGTAAATGCCGCCAATTCCAGCTCTAGAGCGTGATGGGGGTGGCAATAACCCGAGACCAGATGCGATGCGCCGGCCCCAGCGCCGTAGCGATCCAAACCACGCCGAAACGCAGTAACAACGCGCGGGGCGCCACTTAAACCGAGATAATCGTTGCTGGAGAAATCGACATAGCTGCGGCCTTCGATCTCGATCTGCGCACCTTGTGCGGATTCTTTAACCCGGCGCGTGCGATATTGATAACGCTCTTTGAGGTGTTGCAGCCCGGCGAGCAGGGTGGTGTCAAGCGTCGACGTGTGAGCATTCCTTTTCAGCGCGCTTGCCATCCTCGCGTTACTTCGTCATGCTTCCTTTTTCCGCGTTCGATTTCCTTGCTGTATCCGGAACAGGCATGGAAGAAAGCCACGCATTGTTACGAGCAACGTTTCTCGCGCCTAAGATCGCGTCATTCAAACTGCCGCGATCCCGAGGCGTTGAAATAGTCGCCGATCCTGATCCGCCGCGGGGTTTTCCGTCGTCAAGAGTTGCTCTCCGTAAAACACGGAATTGGCTCCGGCAAGGAAACAAAGGGCTTGCAGCTCATCCGACATACTGCTCCTGCCGGCCGACAGCCTTACATACGACGCAGGCATCAAGATGCGCGCAAGCGCGATGGTACGCACCATATCGAAGGGGTCCGGAACCTCGGCAGTACCAAGCGGCGTCCCCTCGACCCGCACCAAGAGATTGATCGGTACGCTTTCCGGATGTTCAGGAAGATTGGCGAGGGTCATCAAAAGAGCGCAGCGATCGTGGTGGCTTTCACCCATGCCGATGATCCCGCCGCAACATACTCGCATCCCTGCGGCTCTCACATGTTGGAGGGTGCGCAACCTGTCATCATAGGTTCGCGTCGTGATAATCCTTGGGTAGAACGCACGGGAAGTATCGAGGTTATGATTGTAATAGTCGAGCCCTGATCCTTTCAGCGCCTCCGCTTGCTCCGCCGTTAACATGCCCAGGGTTGCGCATGTTTCCAAGCCGAGGCTTTTGACCGCCCTCACCATTTCGAGCACACGCTCCAGATCATTTTTACGTGGGTTGCGCCATGCCGCCCCCATGCAAAACCTTGTCGCCCCTTTCCGCTTCGCTTTTTCGGCGGCCTCCGTAACCGTGGCAACATCAAGCAATCTTGCGGTTTTTACCGAAGTACCGTACCGGGCGCTCTGCGGGCAATAGGCGCAGTCTTCCGGACAACCCCCAGTCTTGATATTAAGTAAGGTACTGAGCTGCAGCGTATTGGACTTGAAATATCGCCGATGAATGCTTTGCGCCTGCAACAGCAGATCCAGAAACGGGAGACTGTATATATACTCAGACTCCTCCGTGCTCCAATCATGCCTAAGCCGAGGAAATTCCTGGACCGGATCCGGAAACAAATATTCGCTTGTGTGAGAGCTCATCATGGTGTTAAGTGTATCTTTATTAACCTCGTAATAGAGTCCGTTACGCGATCACTTGCTGATTGACGGATAGCCCATGCACTCTGCTTGTGTACTTTGCGATGCTCGAATCTCCTTGGTAAGCTTCCTCTGCCAAGCTTGTTCCGCGACTCTACCGGAGAATATAAACGCATGCCGAGGCTGCGCTCTCCCATTACCGACAAATTCGATCTGCGGTACCTGCCTGCAACACCCGTCAGCCTTTGAACTGTGCTTCGCCCCCTATCACTATGTCTTCCCCGTCGATGTCTTAATTAAAGCGGTCAAGTTCTCGCAACGCCTCGCTTACGCGCAACTCTTCGCGAGCTTGATGTATCAGCAGGTCGCGCGTTTACAGATCCCTTTGCCTCAATGCCTGATTCCCGTCCCCTTGCACCGGAAACGCCTGTTCAGCCGCGGCTATAATCAAGCCGTAGAGCTCGCTAAGCCCCTCGCCCGACGCTTGGGGATCCCGCTCTTACACGGGGCGACCGTGCGTGTTCGCAACACGCTTCCGCAGGCTAACCTAGCGGCTAATGCGCGACGAGCTAACGTACACCGTGCGTTTCAGTTGAAGGAACCGGTGCGATATCAGCATGTCGCGCTGGTCGACGACGTGATGACGACGGGCCATACCGCTAGGGAACTTGCAGGTTTATTACGTTCCGGGGGGGTGGAACGAGTCGATGTATGGGCCGCCGCACGTGCATACCGGTAGAAGGGTGCCCAACGGGCGCAAACATTCGCAGCAGTGTTTTATCTCTCTCGCGCTCAGGTATCTAAGTTCCCCACGGAAAGGGCATGGACTTCTATAAATTCGCGGCGTGGTTCAACTTGGTCTCCCATCAGGGTCGTGAAGATTTCATCCGCCGCAACCGCATCCTCAATACGCACTTGCAAGAGACTGCGTGACCCTGAATGCATGGTGGTTTCCCACAACTGTTCCGGGTTCATTTCACCGAGACCTTTATAGCGTTGAATCTGCAATCCGTTGCGGAAATCTTCCAAGATACGCTCAAAGCCCTCGCGCATGTTGCCAATGGAATAAGACTTACTGCCCATTTCTACCCTTGAGCCATCCGCCAAACCGGCGCCAAGACGCTCTGAAAGGTCCACAAGCCGGTGGTACTCACTGGACTTAAAGAAGTCATGCGTATAGATATCCGTTGCTTCGACGCCATGTATTATCTTCTTAGTGATGACTCTTGTTGGCTGATCGGGTGTAAGGTCGTATTGAGTGCTATATATAGCGTTTTTATCTATTTGTTGTAGCCGCTGATCCAAGCTCGCGCACCAGACGGCGAGCGATTCCGGGTCACTAATCTCTTCGCTACCAAGCAGCGGGATGTCTCCGATACCCTTCAGTATTTCCGCGTTATGGGATCTCTGTAACCGGTTAAGTAATTCCCGCCATACGAGGTAATCCTGTCCGAAGCGCTCGATATCCCTTGCTTCCAAAGTAGCATGTGGTACGAAGAACCGTGTATCGCGTAAGGCATTCAGTAGCAAATAATTAAGAAATGATCGCTCGTCTTTAATGTATTCCTCCCGATTTCCCTTTTTTACTTTGTAAAGCGGTGGTTGAGCAATATATACGTGCCCCCGCTCCACCAAAGCGAACATTTGCCTATAGAAAAATGTGAGCAACAAGGTCCGGATATGTGAGCCATCGACATCTGCATCCGTCATGATGATGATCCGGTGATAGCGGAGCTTGTCCGGGTTATATTCTTCCGGCCCGATTCCACACCCCAAGGCCGTTATCAATGTGCCTACCTCCGCTGATGCCAACATCTTGTCAAAGCGGGCCTTCTCAACATTAAGTATCTTCCCCTTGAGTGGAAGGATAGCCTGGAAACGCCGGTCCCTGGCCTGCTTTGCCGATCCGCCAGCGGAATCGCCCTCAACCAGAAAAATCTCCGATTGTTTCGGGTCCTTTTCTTGACAATCGGCAAGTTTGCCCGGTAAGCCCGCAATGTCCAATGCTGTCTTGCGTCGGGTCAATTCCCGGGCTTTGCGGGCCGCTTCGCGAGCGCGGGCGGCATCAATGATCTTCTCGGTAATGACTTTCGCTTCGTTTGGACGCTCTAGCAGAAACTCATCTAATTTCTCGGCGACGACGCTTTCCACGATGGCCTTTACTTCACTTGACACCAACTTATCCTTGGTTTGTGAAGAAAACTTTGGGTCCCGTAGCTTAACGGATAGCACCGCAGTTAGCCCCTCGCGGACATCATCGCCTGTAACGAGTATCTTTGCTTTTTGAAGGATCCCCTCCCGGTCCATATACTGGTTAAAGGTGCGTGTAATCCCCGCTTTAAAACCCGCTAGGTGAGTGCCACCATCACGCTGCGGAATGGTGTTAGTGAAACAAAAGATATTCTCTTGATAGGAATCGTTCCACTGCATAGCGACGGTTACTTCGATTCCGCCACGAGCGACATGGATAGCGATAACACTTAGG
>JBOIDM010000226.1:0-23591 GCA_050740575.1 Gammaproteobacteria bacterium | reverse complement strand
CTGTACTGGGGGATCTGGTGCTTCCTCCTGACGCAGGCGCCCTGGACCCTCATCCCCGAGCGGCCCGGCGGCTCGCGACGCCGGCATCCGGCCGTCAACGTCGACAGCTTTTCCCAGGCCCATGGCTTGGCCGAGGAGTCGCTCAGGGGACTCCGCGCCGCGGCGCCTAACTGCCGAGCCGCTTTCCGGTCCCGGAAGGTCAACGGGTGTTTGGGATGAAAAGCGCATCTATTTGACTGGGCACTCGGGCGGCGGTACGGCGGCCCTCGCTATTGCCCTCATGGACCGCATCAAGCATATCCCAGCGGCTATCGCTACGAGCGCCGCGGGTTTCACGAAGGCCGACCTCGCGGAGTTCAAGTGTCGTACGCCGCTCCCGGTGATGGTCATGCACAGTAGCGAGGATACGTTGTTTCCAGGGTTTGGCGCGGAAGCCGCAGTATCATCGCGAACAGTTGTGGCTGATCACCCTCTCCAACTTGGCGAACGCGTTACCGAGGAATTCTCGCTAGCGGGTAGGCATGCGCGGATCGATTGGACCGTTCGCGAAAGCAGACCGCCTCGGCGTTGGGTACTATCGGGCAAGACTGAAGACGGAGGCACCGCGACGATGACCTACATGCTCACACCGGAACGACAGGGGACACGATTGTCGCGGCACTTCCTGTACAACGTGCCAGTGCTGCTGGATGAACTCGGGGGTTTTCTTTCTTTACGCAATCGCCTGCAAGCCGAGTGTGCCGAGTCGATGAGGCGACTTAAGCGGATTCTCGAGACAGGTAATACAGGCGGCGCTCATTAGCCCGGCCGCCAGCGGCAGTCGCACCAAAAAGCCGCGCGCCGCTGAGAAGCAAATATAGTCGCCCCGTCACTGTAGGATCGCGAGTTCGCGGTTCTGCTCTTTCGCGCTCCTTTTCCCGATGATTACCCGATGGCGAAACGGAGCGGTATTTGAGGTACAATAAAACTGATGATTAGATTTTTTATTATTTGGTTAAAAACGCGTAGCACTTTCCGAAGGAGAGGAAGTGCTCCTCCCGCTCGATAGCGCCCGATTCCACTGAACTGGCGCTTGGCAATGGGGGAACTCTAACAAACACATCCAACGGCAGCAAAAAAACGGCGCTCCTCATCGCCCTGCATTGCGCTGCCACTGATGTGATGCGATTAGGACTCAAGGCGTCATTGCAATCACACCACAAAACTTATTCCGTCTGAGCCAGCCCATAGGGGGCGTGGTATCGCATGGCGGTTTTCTGAGGAGTTGTTATATGGGAATGAAGTTATACGTTGGCAACATGGGTTACGGTATCCGCAGCAGTGATCTGGAACGGCTGTTTTCGGCTCATGGTACCGTGCGTTCCGCCGAGGTGATCACGGATCGCAGCACTGGGCAGTCCAAAGGGTTCGGCTTTGTTGAGATGGGCAGTGACCAGGAAGCGAAGGCGGCCATCGCCGCCCTCAACGGTAAGGAGATGGACGGCCGGACCGTAACGGTGAATGAGGCCCGCCCCAAGGAAGGCGGTGGTGGCCGTGGTCCGGGTGGCTACGGCGGAGGTGGGGGCGACAAACGCGGTGGCTACGGAGGCGGAGGACGCCGATACTAGCACGCGACGTTTCGCCGACAGTTCCCTTCGACTTAAGGGGTCAGCCGTGTAGGTGGCCCCGCGAATAAGGGTGGACCCGTGAAGCGGGTTGCGCCAGCGATAATGTACCCCGTGCGGCGCTCATAAACCGCGCCGTTTTTTTGGCGTCCCCTCGACGGACGTTATACGGGCGTCTATGCTTCGACGATGTCTGGTTTCGTGCTTTGTACAAACGCGACGACCGCGTCACGTTCAGCCTGAGGGACGTGAAAAGCCTCCAGAGTGGCATCGAGGTGCCCCAAGAATGCCGACCAATCGCCTTCACTGATTTTCATCCCTTTGTGGGCGGTCTTCATCTCTCGTCCGGTATAGTACAGAGGACCACCCGAACTCGAACACAGAAAGTCAATTAAGAGCTGCTTTTCCCGCTTTAAACCATCCTCTCCTCGATGGTGCCAGAACCGGCCCAGTTGCGAATCGGCTTGCAAGCGTGGCAACAGATCACTGGCAACCGCGGAAATGGCGTCATAGCCGCCAAGACGTTCATAGAGTGTGGCCTTACTCATTGGTTTCTCCTCTTCTGACTAGGGGTTAGAACTTTGTGACCTTGGTAGGAGTTCTTCTGCCTTGCGACGGCCGATCTCGATCAGTTCGCGCGCGCGGTGGAATTCGTGAAAGGCGCAGGCATTGGCGGGGATCTCGATGAAGAGATCGGGCGAATAGGCGGCGAGCCGAAAACGAGCGATGATATTTTGCATCATGTCCATCGATCGGGTGGCGATCTCGATGAGACTCAGATCGCCGGGATCGCGCTGTTCGCGGCGCTGATAGAGCGCCTCGATGTAGCGCGCGATGCGCTGATGGTAAAAGCTAAAGGGCCGCTCGGGCGCTGGATCGGCACGGTTGAGCTCCGGGTCCGGCGTACCATTGAGACCGACCGCGACGGTGAGGTCGTTTTGGTCATGCAAGGTTGGAGCGATCGGGATCGGGTCCACCAATGCGCCGTCGACCAGTTGCATGTTTTGATAGTCAAAAGGCGTAAAGATGGTCGGTATGGATATCGACGCTCGCAAGGCATCAAACAAGGGTCCGCGGCGCAGCCACACCTCCTTGTGGGTGCGCAGATCGGTCGCCACGGCCGTAAAGTTCACCGGTAGATCCTCGATATTACGGTCGCCGATGAGATCGCGCAACAAGTTAATAATCTTTTCACCCTTGAATAGGCCCTTGCGGTCAAACGCGAAATCGAGCAGCCGGATCACGTCGCCGCGTTCGAGCGCCGTGACCCAGCGGGTATAAACATCCAGTCTCCCGGCGGCATAAATTCCGCCGACCAGCGCTCCCATGGAGGTGCCGGCAATCGAGCGGATATCGAAGCCGTTATTCACGAGCGCCTGGATCACGCCGATATGCGCGAGCCCGCGCGCCCCGCCGCTGCCGAGGACCAGTGACACAGTGCACGGCGCGTTCATAACGAACTTACCTCAGGCAAGAGCGTGCCGGACCCTATGCAGGCCAGGATCGATGCGCTGCGGGAGGTCTTGGGTCTAGCGGTGGTAGGGTGGGGATAACTCATGAACCGCATCGACCAGGACCCGGACGTGGTCCGGATCGACCTCCGGCTCGATCCCGTGTCCCAGGTTGAATACATGGCCCGCGCCTTGGCCGAAGCTCGCGAGAATTGCGGCCGCCTCCGTCCGTATCCGCTCGGGCGCGGCGAAAAGCACGGCCGGGTCCATATTACCTTGGAGGGCGACACGCTGGCCGATGCGCCGTCTCGCCTCGCCGATGTCGATGTTCCAATCGAGGCCGAGGGCATCACAATCGCACTCGGCCATAGCCTCCAGCCAGCCGGCCGATCCTTTGGTAAACACGATGACCGGGATCCGCTGCCCATCGTGCTCGCGGCGCAGCGTGGCCAGCACCTGTCGCAGGTAACGCAACGAGAAGTCGTGGAAAGCCGCCGCCGTGAGCATTCCGCCCCAAGTATCGAAGATCATGAGTACCTGGGCGCCGGCGGCCGTTTGTGCATTGAGATAGTCTGCCACCGCGCGCGCCAGCGTATCGAGAAGCCGGTGGGCGCTCCACGGTCTATCGTAGATCAAGCCTTTAATACGCCGGAAGGCGCTGCTGCTCCCACCCTCGACCATATAGGTCGCAAGCGTCCACGGACTCCCGGCGAAGCCGATGAGCGGTAGTTTGCCGTCGAGCTCCTTGCGGATGAGCCGGATGGCATCCATCACGTAGCGCAGATCTTCCTCGGGATCGGGCACCGCCAGGGTCTTGATGTCTCCTTCCGTACGCACGGGCCGCGCGAAACGCGGGCCGATCCCGTCCTGCACCGTGAGGCCGAGGCCCATCGCATGCGGAATCGTGAGGATGTCTGAGAACAAAATGGCGGCATCCAGCGGAAAGCGCGCAAGGGGTTGCAGTGTCACTTCGCACGCCAGCTCGGGGGTGGTGCACAAGCTCATGAAGTCCCCGGCCCGCTCGCGGGTTTCACGGTATTCCGGAAGATAACGCCCGGCCTGGCGCATGATCCAGATCGGCGTGACATCGACGGGTTGGCGCAATAGCGCGCGCAGCAGCCGATCGTTCTTCGGTGACGGCATCGAATCGACTCAGCGGGTTCGGCTGTGTGAACCGTGCCTATGGCGTTGGAATTATTAAACCGGCGCGGGCAGGTCCGAACTCCCCATCAAGAAGCTGTCGATCCCGCGCGCCGCCGATCGGCCTTCCGCGATGGCCCAAACAATGAGCGACTGGCCACGCTGCATGTCGCCCGCGGCGAACACGCCGGGCGCATTGGTCATCCAGTTCCTGTCGCGCCGAACGTTGCCCCGCTCGCTTAACTGCACCCCGAGCTGCTCCAGCATTCCGGGTTTCTCGGGACCGGTGAAACCCATCGCCAGCAACACCAGATCACAGGGTAGCTCGAAACCCGATCCTGCAACCTCCTTGAAGTTTGGCCGGCCATCGACTTGTGCTATTTCGACCTGCACAAGTTCCAACGCCTTGACGTGATTTCGCCCGTCGCCCTTAAATCGCTTCGTCGACACCGAATAGACCCGCTCGCCCCCTTCTTCGTGCGCGGAAGACACTCGGTAAACATTCGGCCACAGCGGCCAGGGATTGTTCGCGGCGCGCTGTGCCGGGGGTCTGGGGAGAATCTCAAGTTGGTGCACCGAGGCCGCGCCTTGGCGGTGGACGGAGCCAAGGCAGTCGGCGCCGGTGTCGCCGCCGCCGATGATAACGACGCGCTTAGCGTGCGCGGTGATGAACTCGGCATCGGCCAGGACATCCCCTTCGCAGCGGCGGTTTTGTTGCGTGAGGTAGTCCATCGCGAAATGAATCCCTTTGAGATCGCGCCCGGGAACCTGCAGATCACGGGGGGCGCAAGCACCGCCCGCGAGCAGGACCGCATCGAACTCCCGGCGCAGTTCCTCGGCCGAGACGTTGTGCCCTACGTGTGCATTCACGCGAAACTCTACGCCTTCCCGCTCGAGCTGTCGCAAGCGCCGCTCAAGAACGCGCTTTTCCATCTTGAATTCCGGGATGCCGTAGCGTAACAAGCCTCCGATCCGATCGGCGCGTTCGAATACCGTGACCGCGTGCCCGGCGCGCCGCAACTGTTGGGCGGCCGCCAGCCCGGCCGGGCCCGAGCCGACGACCGCGACCCGCTTACCGGTTTCGATCGCGGGAGGGGCGGGCGCGATCCAACCCTCGGCGAACGCCCGGTCGATGATCGTGAGCTCGACGGCCTTAATCGTCACCGGATCGTTATTGATACCGAGCACGCAGGCGCCTTCGCAGGGGGCGGGACACAGAGTCCCGGTGAATTCCGGAAAGTTATTGGTCGCGTGCAAGCGGTCTATGGCCTCGCGCCAGAGATTTCGATAAACGAGATCATTCCAATCCGGGATCAGGTTGCCCAAGGGACAACCCTGGTGGCAAAACGGGATCCCGCAATCCATGCAGCGCGCGGCTTGCTGCTTGAGCACTTCCTGGGGCCAAGGCGACATGACCTGACGCCAGTCGTGGACGCGGCTCTGGATGGGGCGGTACGGTTGCTTCTGGCGCTTGAATTCTACGAATCCGGTCACCTTACCCATGAGCGGCTTCCATGACGGCCTGTTCTTCCGGTACGCCGGTGGCCTGGGCCTTAACGATGGCCGCCAACACGCGTTTGTAGTCTTTAGGCATGATCTTCACGAATTTTTTCTGCATGAAAGTCCAGTTAGCCAGGACTTTCTGCGCGACCCTGCTCTGGGTATAGCGGACATGGCGGTTAAGCATGTCTTTGACGCAGTCGATCTCGGCGGGATCGCTTAAGGGTTCGAGCTCGACCATGCCGAGATTGCAGCGACGTTCGAAGCCGCCATCAAGATTCAGCACGTAGGCGCTGCCACCCGACATCCCGGCCGCAAAATTGCGCCCGGTGTGTCCCAGCACCACGACGCGGCCCCCGGTCATGTATTCGCAGGCATGGTCTCCGACGCCCTCGACTACGGCAAGCGCGCCGCTGTTGCGTACCGCGAAGCGCTCGCCCGCGATGCCGCGGATGTAGACTTCGCCAGCGGTGGCTCCGTAGAGCACCACGTTACCAACGATAATGTTATCCTCGGCAACCAAGGTGGAATGCCGCGGCGGATGAAGAATGAGCTTACCTCCCGACAGGCCCTTGCCGAGGTAGTCGTTGGCGTCGCCCTCGATGGTCATGGTCACGCCGCGCGGCAGAAAAGCTCCGAAGCTTTGGCCCGCCGAACCCGTGAAATGAATGCGTACGGTGTTGTCGGGCAGGCCTTCGGCGCCATAGCGGCGCGTGATCTCGTAGCCGAGGAGGGTGCCTACGGTGCGGTTGATGTTGCGGATAGGAAGAATGATGTTGAGTGGTTTGCGCTCCTCCAACGCGGCCTGGCAAAGCGGGATGAGTGTTGTTTTATCCAGAGATTGATCGAGCCCGTGATCTTGCTCCCGAATTCTCCGAATCGCGACCTCCGGACCCATCTGCGGCTGGTGCAGGATCTGCGAGAAATCCAAACCCTTTGCCTTCCAGTGGGCGATGGCCTTCTTTACATCCAGTTTGTCTACTCGTCCGATCATCTCGTCCACGGTACGGAAGCCGAGCCGTGCCATGGTCTCGCGTGCCTCCTCGGCGACGAAACGGAAGAAGTTTTCAACGAATTCAGGTTTACCGTTGAACTTTTTACGAAGCTCAGGATCCTGGGTCGCGATGCCGACCGGACAGGTGTTGAGGTGGCAGACGCGCATCATGATACAACCCACCACGACGAGCGGCGCGGTCGAGAAACCGTATTCCTCCGCGCCGAGGAGTGCGGCGATCACGACATCGCGTCCAGTCTTGAGTTGGCCGTCGGTCTGCACCACGATGCGATCGCGGCGCTTGTTCATGACCAACACCTGCTGGGTTTCCGCGAGACCGAGCTCCCAAGGCACCCCGGCATGCTTGAGCGAGGTGACGGGCGAGGCGCCAGTGCCTCCGTCGTAGCCCGAGATCAGGACGACATCGGCGTGGGCCTTGGCGACGCCGGCCGCGATGGTTCCCACACCAACCTCCGCCACGAGCTTGACATGGATGCGCGCTCGCGGATTCGAGTTCTTGAGATCGTAGATGAGCTGAGCGAGGTCCTCGATGGAGTAGATATCGTGATGCGGGGGCGGTGAAATCAAACCGACACCAGGTGTCGAATAGCGTACCTTGGCGATCCAGGGATAGACCTTGTGGCCCGGCAACTGGCCGCCCTCGCCGGGCTTGGCGCCTTGGGCGATCTTGATCTGGATGTCATCGGCATTGACGAGGTATTCGCTGGTGACGCCGAAGCGGCCCGAGGCCACCTGTTTCACGGCGCTGCGGCGCAAGTCCCCGTTCGCATCGGGCTTGAAGCGCGCGGGATCTTCACCGCCCTCGCCGGTATTGGATTTGGCGCCCATGCGGTTCATGGCGATCGCGAGGGTCTCGTGCGCTTCTTGACTGATCGAGCCATAGGACATCGCGCCAGTCGCGAAGCGCTTGCGGATCGATTCCGCCGGCTCCACTTCTTCCAGCGGGATTGGATCTTCCGCCAGCTTGAATTCGAATAAGCCGCGCAGCGTCGCCAGGTTCTCGTTCTGTTCGTCAACCAGGCGCGTGTATTCCTTGAAGATGTTGTATTGTCCGGTGCGCGTCGAGTGCTGCAGCTTGAAAACCGTCTCGGGATTGAAGAGGTGGTATTCGCCATCGCGCCGCCACTGATACTCGCCACCCCAGTCGAGATCCGGTTTCCCGGCTGGCCGCTCTCCGAACGCGCGGTGGTGGCGCGATGCGATCTCCTTGGCAATCACCTCGATCCCGATCCCACCGATGCGCGAAGCGGTCCGGGTGAAGTAGGTCTCGACTAAATCCCGTTCTAATCCCACGGCCTCGAAGATCTGGGCGCCACGATAGGATTGGATCGTGGAGATCCCCACTTTGGATATGACCTTGAGCACGCCCTTGTTCAAGGCCTTTATATAGTTTTTCACCGCTTGAGTGTGATCGAGGCCTTCCAGCAGTCCCTGATGAATCATGTCATCGAGGGTCTCGAACGCCAGGTAGGGATTGATGGCGCCAGCGCCGTAACCGATGAGCATGGCGGCATGATGAACCTCGCGCGGTTCCCCGGTTTCCACGACCAGACCGGCCTTGACGCGCGTGCCTTCGCGGACCAGATGGTGATGCACGCCCGCGGTCGCGAGCAATGCTGGTATCGGCGCGCAATGCTCGTTGACGCCGCGATCGGAGAGAATGATGTAAGTCGATCCCTCGGCGATGGCTTGGCTCGCGCGCGCGCAGATCTCCTGCATGACCCGTGCGAGCCCGCTGCCGCCCTCGGCGACTGGGAACAAGATCGGGATAGTCACCGAGCGAAATCCGGGGAGATCCAGGTGGCGGATCTTGGCGAGCTCGCCGTTGTCGAGGATCGGTGTTTTGAGCTTTAATAACCGGCAGCTCTCGGGGCCCGGGTTAAGCAGGTTGCCTTCGGGGCCGATGGGGGTCTCGGTCTGGGTGACCAACTCTTCGCGAATGCCATCGAGGGGCGGGTTGGTCACCTGCGCAAAGAGCTGTTTGAAATAGTCGTAGAGCAACCGCGGGCGGTTCGACAGCACGGCCAGCGCAGCGTCCGTACCCATGGATCCGATGGGCTCTTCGCCAGTCTTCGCCATGGGCGCCATGATGAGCCGCAGATCCTCGTGCGTATACCCAAACGCTTGTTGCCGTCTGAGGACTGTTGCGTGGTCGGGTTCGTGCACCTCGGGGGGCTCCGGCAATTCTTCCAGCGGCACGATGCTCTGGGAGAGCCACGCGCGGTAAGGGTGGGCGCTCGCAAAGGCGTGCTTGAGCTCCGCGTCATCGATGATGCGGCCTTCGCGGGTATCGACAAGGAAAATACGTCCGGGGTGCAAGCGTTCCTTAATCAAAATGTTTTCGGGGGCGATATCCAGTACCCCAACCTCGGAGGCCATGACTACCAAACCGTCCTTCGTGACATAATAACGCGATGGGCGCAAACCATTCCGATCGAGCACGGCTCCGATCACCGTTCCGTCCGTGAAGGCGATGGAAGCGGGTCCGTCCCAGGGCTCCATCAGGCAGCCGTGGTAATCGTAGAACGCCTTGCGTTCATCGTTCATCGACTCATGGCCGCTCCAGGCTTCCGGAATCATCATCAGTATCGCGTGCGCGAGCGGACGGCCGCTCATATGCAAGAACTCCAGTACGTTATCGAAGCACGCTGAATCGCTGCCTTCCTCGTCGATGATCGGGAACAGCTTTTTAAGGTCCTCGCCGAAGAGGGGCGATGCGCAAAGCGCCTCGCGGGCGCGCATCCAATTGATATTGCCGCGCAAGGTGTTGATCTCACCATTGTGGGCGATGTAGCGGAACGGTTGCGCGAGCGGCCAGGACGGAAAGGTATTCGTCGAAAAGCGCTGGTGCACCAGGGCTAGCGCGGATTCGACGGCCGGATCGACGATATCGGGAAACATCGTTTCGATTTGATTCCCGGTCAACATTCCCTTGTAGATGAGCGTCCGGCACGACAGGCTTGGAATGTAGAACGTGTCACGCTCAGTCAGATCGGAGTCCCGGATCGTGTGCTCGATGCGCTTGCGGATCACATACAGGCGGCGTTCGAAGGCTGCCTCGTCGCCGCTCTCCACCGATCGGCCGATAAACACCTGCCTGAAACTCGGCTCTACCGCTTGTGCCGACGGACCGACGGGCGTGTCGTCGGCGGGGACCGTCCGCCAACCGAGCACCCGTTGTCCTTCCTCGATTATGATGGCCTCGAAGCGATCGCGGCACACCCGCGCTTGGGCCGGGTCCCGCGGCAGAAAGACTACGCCGGTGCCGTACTGGCCGAGGGCCGGCAGGTTTATCCCGAGTTTGGCACATTCGCGGGCGAGAAACCTGTGTGGCAGTTGCAGCAGGATGCCGCAGCCGTCGCCAGTATTGACTTCACACCCGCACGCGCCGCGATGCATGAGATTTTTTAGGATCGTTAATGCTTGCGTCACGATGGTATGGGATTGCCTTCCCTTGATGTCGACCACGAAGCCGACACCGCAAGCGTCATGTTCGTATGCGGGGTCATAGAGACCCTCTTGCGTATGTCCAGCCCAATGCATAGCTACATCACCGCCCTGATGAGGTAAAACTCGAATATTACTCACGTGTTATTTCGAGATCGTGAGGCATAAGCGCCTAGCGCAGCGATCGGCCCCGGCACTGTTATACGAGCCCCTCGTCGAGATCCATATAACCAAAACCGGCCCATGAGTATATAACCGCATTTCGGGAGTGTCACGGCGTTCACGCCAACGCCCTGTCAACCTGCGGTTGACAGCAGCGTGGCGGGGTGACGAAACAGCGTCTTTCGTGCCCGCTTGAGCGCTGAGAACTATCGCCGCAGTGGATTTTCCGGCGTTTCCAAGTGCGCGATTCGCCGTGGCCAGGGTTGCAGGGCTTGTAGCTTCTTCGGTAGGGTTCGCACCGCCGCGCTTGCCGCGCGGCGATCGGGGAACGGGCCAAGGACGACGAGGTGCCGTATTTGACCCTTGTGTCGGGTCGCCAACAGGCGCGCCCGGCCGCCGAGCCGATGCTGTGCCAAGAACCGCTCGCCAGCGGCCGGATCCCGGGTCGCAAGCAGTTGTAACACATACTGCTCTGGCGGCAGTGGGCTCGGGAGTGCCGGTGCAGGTTCGATCGGGGCTTGCTCGCCGGCCATGGGCGGGACGAGGCCGGATGCGAGCTTCGGCTGCTTAGCCGTCGGTGGCACGGTGGCGAGCGGTCCTAACGGCGCTCGTTTCGGTGGTGAATGCTCGATCGGCGCCGCATCCTCAGGAGGGCGGGGACGGAGGTTTTGCAGCGAGTCGAACGCGATAATGATACTCACCGCGGCAAGCAATGCGGCGACCGTATAGAGGCGCCATGGGTACTTCGCGATGGAACCGAAGCTCGGCAAGGATTCGTCAGGCTCATGCGCGTCGGGTGGAGGTTGCTTAAGGGTTTGCTGCATGAGGTGATCGATGCGCCCAGGGAATCCCCCGGAACTCCGATGAATATGCACAACCTCGGCGTTGTCGAGCGGCAGAAGACTCGCTAATCCGCTGCGGGAGTAGCGGGCTTCGAGGTAGGCCCGCGTGTGCTCGAGGGAGAAAGACGGCATGTCCAAAATATGGACGATGGTCTCTCGCAGGGACTGGAGTTCCTGGGCCTCGAGTATGGTGTTAATGTGGGGCTCACACAGCAAGACGACACGCAACGCGCCCGGCCCGGAGAGCGCGCGCGCGAACAGGAGCTTGAGCGCATCGGCGGGCAGTTCATGGGCGTCATCGACGAATAACACCGAAGTGAGCTTATGCTGTTCACGCTGACTGAGAATCGCGCCGATCGCGTCGGTCAATGCCTTGCGGTCCGCTCCGGCCGCGACGGCGCCCATCGAGACCGCGAGGGCCCTGAGTAACGAGCGGGAGTCGAGCATGGGATTCGCATGAAATCGCGTCGCTAACCACGTTTCCGGCGCCCGCGCCAGCACTTGGTCGGCGAAGGTGCTTTTTCCGCTCCGCCGTTCGCCGACCACGAGTAGTAACCGATCGCTGTGGTCGATAAGGTGGCGGATGAGCTCCAGCCGTTGTGTCAAGGCCGGTGTAGTGAAGTAAAACCCCACGTTGGGACTGGGCGGCGTTTCTTCCAGGACACGCATCCCTACGCGCTCACTTGCGGCCTGTCCGGCGCGGTGGTCTAAACAACGCGCTTAGGCGGGGAGGGGCTCCGCACGACATGCTGCGAGTGTATGACGCAAGCAGCCTCGGTCATAGTCCCCCGTGACCATCGCCTGACCGATTTTCTTCAGTAACACGAGACGGAGGGTACCGTCCAGAGCTTTTTTGTCAACGGCCATGAGAGTCAACATCCGATCCGCGGGGAGCGGACAGCGCACCGGTAATCCCGCCTGCCGCAGCAGAGACTCGATGCGCCTGTATTCGTCGTCGCTCAGCCAACCGAGCCGCGCCGAAAGATCCGCGGCCATGGAAAGCCCGGCTGCAACGGCTTCCCCGTGCAACCAGGCGCCATAACCGAGGCCGGTCTCGATGGCATGGCCGAAGGTATGGCCAAGATTGAGCAATGCGCGCATGCCGGCCTCGCGCTCGTCGGCGGCGACGATCTCGGCTTTGATAGCGCACGAGCGCTCGACGACATAACTCAGCGTCGCAGAGTCGCCTTCGAGTAGGCGTGGCAGGTGATTTTCCAGCCACGCAAAGAAATCGGCGTCGCGTATGAGGCCGTATTTGATCACTTCGGCCAAACCGGCTCGGAATTCCCTCGGGTTCAGGGTGGCCAGCGTGTCGATATCGGCGATGACGCAACGAGGCTGATGAAAAGCCCCGATCATGTTCTTCCCGAGCCGATGGTTCACGCCTGTTTTCCCGCCGACCGAGGAGTCAACTTGGGACAAAAGCGTGGTTGGGATCTGGAGGAAATTCACCCCGCGCTGATAGCAAGCAGCGGCAAATCCGGTGATATCCCCAACCACCCCGCCACCAAGCGCGATCAACGTACAGCGCCGATCGAAGCGGCGCTCCAGCAGTACAGTGATGATGCGGTTCATGGTATCGAGCGTCTTGTATTCTTCTCCGTCGGGAAGGGTCACGCTGCCGACATCGTAGTCGTTGAGATGGGCCATGACCTGGGCCAGATAGAGCGGCGCCACGGTCTCGTTCGACACGATCATCACCTGTGCGGTAGGGAGGTAGGGGGTAAGAAGCGTGCGCTTATCGACTAAGCCCGCGCCGATGAAAATCGGATAGCTGCGGGGGCCAAGCTCTAGGCGCAGGGTCTTCATCACTTTTCGACGAAATGACGGATCTCCATGATGACCTGCTTTAGCGTGCGGCCGTCGGTATTGATGACCAAGTCCGCGACCTCGCGATAGAGTGGATCGCGGCGTCTAAGAAGCTCCTGCAGCGTGCGCTTCGGATCCGTCGTCTGCAATAACGGGCGATTGATATCCCGGCGCGTGCGTGTAAACAGCCGATCGACCGAGGCCCGCAAGTACACGGCTATCCCGCGAGTCTTTATGCACTCCCGATTGTAAGCATCGATCACGGCGCCACCGCCGGTGGCTAGTACAGTGTCTTGCCGCAGCGTGAGCTCATCGATGATCTTGCTCTCCCGGCGACGAAACCCCGCTTCTCCTTCGATGTCGAAAATGAGCGCCACACTGGCACCGGTCCTTGCCTCGATTTCACGGTCGCTATCGTAAAACGCCTTAACCAGGGATCGCGCGAGCTGCCGCCCGATGGTGGTCTTACCCGCGCCCATCGGTCCAATGAGAAAGATATTACCAGATTGACACGACAACAACGCTTGAGGATCTCGCGGGGAGGCACGGCATTATCACTGTATCGCTTCATTGGATACGACGCAAACTGCCATATTCGGGCGGCCCGCGATGCGGCTCATCCCTGAGCCGCGTTGCCTTAGATCCCTCCGAGTGGAGTCTTGCGGAGAGCGTTACCTCAAACTCAAGGATTCCTTGATGATGCGCGGGGTGACGAAGATCAACAACTCGTCCTTGTCGCGCACATTTCTCGAATTCCTGAACAGCGCCCCGACATATGGCAGCTCGCCGAAGAACGGGACCCGCCGCGTATTGTTGCTGTTGGTCTGTTCATAGACTCCTCCCAGCACCACCGTCTCACCGTTATCGACCAGCACTTCGCTCTGGACGTTGCGGGTATCGATGCAGGGCACTGACGCGATGGCGCAGTCGAAGGGCGCGTCTTTATGAACATTGATGCTCATGTTGATGCGATCATCCGGGGTAATGTGCGGGGTTACCCGCAGGCTCAACACGGCTTTTTTAAAGCTGACGGAGGTGGCGCCGCTTGATGACGCCTCTTGGTAAGGAATCTCGGTGCCCTGCTCAATGACGGCTTCTTTTTGATCGGCCGTGATCACGCGCGGGCTCGAGATGATCTCCCCGCGTTGTTCGGCTTGCAGTGCGGACAGCTCGAGCTGCAGTAAATAACTCCCGATCTTCCCGATCGCCAGCCCGATTGCGCCCGCGGGGGTGGAGGCCGTAGGCAGGTCAACGATGAAGTTCTCGAGGCCAGCGGTATTAAACGCCGTCTCTAGATCCTCGGTATCGCCGGGGCGCTTACCACCGACGATGGCACCAAAGTTATCATCCGTTGGGTCTTCGCCAGCGCCAAAGGTATTCTTGCTATAGCCAAATTTGACTCCGAGCTCCTTGGTGAAATCCTGGTTAGCGATTACGATGCGTGATTCGATCAGCACCTGCCGCACGGGTACATCCAGGGTTGTGATCACTTGGCGCATCTCCGCCAATTTCTCGGCCGTCTCTTGAATCAAGAGGGTATTCGTGCGCTGGTCGACCGAGACATTACCGCGTTCCGTCAAGAGCTTGTTTTCCTCGGCCTTGAGGAGGGTTGCGAGGTCGCCCGCCTTGGCATAGTTGACCTCAATGAACTCGGTCCTAAGCGGCGCCAATTCGGCGATTTGCTTTTGCGTCTCCAGCTCGAGTTTTTCGCGCTGTGCGATCTCCTCTTGCGGTGCGACCATAATGACATTGCCGGCCTTCCGCATTCCCAGCCCCTTGGATTTCAAGATGATCTCCAGGGCTTGATCCCAGGGCACGTTTTTTAGCCGCAGGGTTACATTACCAGTCACCGAATCCGATGCGACCAGATTGAGGCCGGTGAAGTCAGCGATAAGCTGCAATACCGCCCGAACCTCAATGTCCTGGAAATTCAAGGACAGTCGTTCCCCGGTATAGCCGAACTTCGCTTTCTTCACCGCTTCTTCTTCCTCCTTGGTGAGCGGCTTTACCTCTACCGTAAGGATGTTATCGGATTGATAGGCGAGGTGTTCGTAGAATCCGGCGGGTGTAATGGCCATGCGGATCCCGCCCTCGTAAGCGAAGGTATCGATTTCTTTCACCGGCGTTGCGAAATCCAGCACGTCGAGGCGCCGATCGAGACGCTCCGGCAATCGAGCATCGATAAAATCAATCAGGATCTGATTGCCTTCTTCATGGATATTCGAGGCGATTGACGCATCCGACAAAACGACGACGATACGCGCTTGACCCGCCTCGCCACGCCGGAAGTCGATGTCCTTGATATGGGGTCCGCGCAGCGCGGGTTCCAGCGACGCTTTCGGTACCTGTGCGGTGGGGGTGGGATGGACCGCGACGGGCTTTCTTTCGGGCGCAGGCCGCGCCGCGATTTCGGCCGCTGGTGTGGCACCGCCTAGGGTTATCACCAGCGCATTGCCATCTTTTTTCAATTGGTAGGGAACCAACCGTACCAGGTTCAGTACGACGCGCGTGCGTCCTCCCGCTTCCACGGCACTTACGCTTTGCGCTGGTCCTATGCCGATGGCGCGATGCTTCGCGGATAGGTTTAAACGCGTCTCGGGCAGGTCGAGAGCGATGCGTGCCGGATTATCGATCGTAAAGCTTAGCGGATCTCGCGTCAGAGGACTAGAAAGCTGTAACCGGATTTGCACCTCGTCTCCCGGCATAGTCGTGAAGGTGACAGCGTCCAGGCTGTTTTGGGCCGCCCATGCCATGGACGACAGCGTTATCCCCAAGCTTAGCGCGATGCTGCTCCGCATCCTTGCCGCCACATCCCGCAACTCATTTCCAATCATCTCGTGAGTCCCCCGATATCTGCGTGTATTCATGTGTCTATCCCCTCCAGGCCTATTCATCTTCGCCTAAAAGCGCCAGTGATGCGGCGCGTTCCTCCCAGCTACCCTGTCCATCGCCGATGATTTCGCGTACTTCGATTTTATCTTCGGCGACATTGATGATTTTGCCGAAGTTTTTGCCCATGTAATTCCCCACCTTCACGCGATGGACCGTGCCCTCTTGGTCGAGCACGACCCCCCAGAAATCAGCGCTGTTCTGAAGGGTTCCAACCATGCGTAGGCCGTCTAGCTCGAAGTTTTCGAGTTCCTCGGGATTGTGGGTTTCAATTTCTTCTATGTATTTTTTTTGCGCGTTGCTTACGTTTCTTTCAATAGTAGCGCCGCGTTTCATCTCGAAGAACGGTTCAAAGGGATCGCGCGCGCCTGCCTCCCCGGATTGGTATAAATAGCGCTCATAGGGCTTGATCTCCGGGAGAGGATCGATGGTGCCTCCCTTGCGGCTCAGGACCTCGGCGACGTAGGCTTGCAGATCACTTAGGTCATCGGAACTGCACCCGCTGAGGAGGAGGGCGGTGGCGACAAACGCCCCGCGCATGGTGTAATGGAGGAACTGTTTCTGGTAGCTCATGATTGCGATGGTTTCGTGGCCGTTGGATTCGGAGTTTGTGGCTGCTTCGCGGCCTCCTCTTCTTCGCCAAGATAGCGATAGGTCTTGGCGATCGATTCCATGATCAATGCGCCCTTATCCTTGGTCTTTATCTTGATATCGTGCTGCGTAACTATGCGTGGTAGATCAGCCACGCCGCTCACAAATTGTCCGAGCTGGTGATAGCTGCCGGTCACGCGAATATTGATCGGTAACTCGACATAAAACTCGGCCGGTTGCTCGGATCCCGGTTTAAACAGCTCGAACTCGAGCCCGGCTCCCAGTCCTTGCTGAGAGATATCGACAAGCAGCGCGGCGACTTCGGTTTTATTCGGCAAGCGCTTTAGCATGTCGCCAAAGGACTGTTGAATGTCTTGCAATTGCTCTTTGAGAGCACCAAGGTTCACGACCTTGCGCTGCTTGGCCTCGAGGTCTTGCTTGAGGGTTACTTCCTTGCCTTCTGCCTGTTCGAGCAGCAGACGCTGATCGTTAATGTCAAAATACCAGCCGAGGCCCAGCAAAACCACGCACCCAAATCCGATCACCGCCGCTTTCGCTAGTGCCGGCCAGTTGCCGATGTTATTGGGATCGAGATTTCTAAATTCCGACCAATTCATGACTTTGTCCCCTTGGCATCCGTCACCGATTCGCCGGACTCCGGCTGAGAGCTAATCTGTTCGATGATCAGCGTGAAGTTATTGATCCGCTGCCCCTTATCATCCTTAGTTTCAATAATGTTGAGCTGAGGCTTTTTAACCCACTTGGAGGCCTCGACATTGCGCATGAAGTTCGATACCCGAGCGTTCGATTCCGCGATCCCCTTGATCGTGATTGTGTTGCTCGACTGGGTGATTTCCGTCAGTGATATTCCTTCCGGTAGCGTGCTGACAAGCTCATCGAAGATATGCACGATAGTCGGGCGGCTCGTTTGCAGCGTCTCAATGGCCCGCATGCGATCGATGAGCCGCTGTTTTTCCTTTTCTAGATCACGGATCTCGGCAATGGTTTTATCGAGTTTCTTGATTTCGCTCTCCAAGTATCCGTTACGCCCCGTTTGGTAATCGATAACGTTCTGGTAGACAAAATGCACCAGTCCGATGACCGCGACTGTGCACGCGGCCGCTATCCCGGCGTTGAGCAAGAATTGCTGCTTGCGTTCGCGCCGGCGCTCTTCTCGCCAAGGTAAGAGGTTGATACGTGCCATTAATCGAAACTCCGTAACGCTAGGCCGAAAGAAGTCATCAACGCCGGGGCGTCATTGACAAGGGTTTGCTCTTTGATCCGCGGGGAGATCGGCATTCCGGAAAAGGGGTTAGCCACAGTGACAGTGGTTCCGCATTTCGCGGCGATCAGATCGGTAATGCCGGGAATCGAGGCACAGCCGCCCGCCAGTATTACCCGATCGACGGTCCCCACTTGGCTCGACGAATAGAAGAACTGTAACGCCCGGTTTACTTCCAGCGCCATCGTTTCCTTGAACGGCTCGAGCACTTCGGCGTTATAGTTCTCCGGCAAGCCCCCTTGGCGCTTCGCATGTCCGGCCTCATCATAGGACAAGCCGTAGCGGCGCTGAATTTCCTCCGTGAGCTGCTTCCCCCCAAACAACTGTTCCCGCGTATAAATGATCCTGAGATCTCGCAACACACTCAGAATCGTCGTGGTTGCGCCAATATCAATTACCGCCACTGTATCTCCTTGTTCTAATCCCGTGCCGCCCGTGCGCAGCACATGGCCCACGGCATTCTCAAGCGCGAATGCCTCCACATCGACGACTTTGGCGACCAGGCCCCCCATCTCCAGGGCCGCAACACGCACCTCCACATTGTCGCTTCGCGATGCGGCGAGCAAGACATCGACCTTGTCCGGTTCGGTTTCCGAGGGACCCAGCACCTCGAAATCAAGACTAACCTCTTCGAGCGGATAGGGAATGTATTGATCGGCTTCCACCCGGATTTGGTTTTCAAGATCATCCTCGGCCAGTTCCGCCGGCATGGATATGACCTTGGTGATCACGGCGGTGCCTGAGACCGCACAGGCCGCTGCTTTGGTTCGCGTTCCGGATTTTTTTACCGCGCGCCCGATCGCTTCGCCAACAAGTTGAACATCCGCTGTATTCCGTTCCGAGACGGAATTAGACTGCAGCGGTTCGACGGCGTAGCTTTCAACCCGGTAATGGCCTTTACTACCCCCGAGTTCTAGCAGCTTCACCGAGGTGGAACTAATATCGATGCCCAGCAGCAGCGTACTTTTGCGACCAAGAATAGTCATTTTATTCCCTACATCGATCAATGATTAGCGATTGTAAAACGGAACTATTACATTAAACTTTAGCCCGCCCCTAGAGGTGACATTTTCCTTAACGACTCGATCCGATGCTGGAGCTGCGTTAAGCGCCCAACTTTGCTTTCTAAACATAATAGTCCAAGTTAGTTTATTTCTCTATGTTACGTGTTGTCTTGAAGATTTTCATTGCAATCTTGCTGCTTTCAGGGCTGGCGCTGAGTGCAATGCTCTTCTACCTGCTGCCGCGCCTCCCCTCAATAGAGACTTTGAAAGACATCCACTTACAAGTACCGCTCAAGGTCTATTCACGCGATCTCTCATTGCTGGCCGAGTTTGGCGAAACCCGGCGGGCGCCGATGCAGCTCAAGGACTTGCCCCAGACATTGATCAATGCCGTGCTGGCTGCAGAAGACGATCGTTTTTTCCGGCATCCGGGGGTCGATTGGCGAGGTATCCTGCGCGCCGCGATCCAGTTGCTCCTGACGGGAGAAAAGATCCAAGGCGGCAGCACCATCACCATGCAAGTCGCGCGTAACTTTTTCTTGACACCTGAAAAAACATACGTAAGGAAAATCAGTGAGATTTTGCTTGCTTTAAAGATCGAACGTGAGCTTACAAAAAAAGAAATCCTCGAGCTGTACCTGAATAAGATTTATTTCGGTCATCGGGCTTATGGCGTAGCCGCCGCCGCTCATGTTTACTATGGAATGAATGTGCAAAACTTGGGCCTACCTGAACTTGCCATGATTGCGGGCCTGCCGAAGGCGCCGTCGAAGCTCAATCCGATTACCGATTTGGAACGCGCCGTCGCGCGGCGTAATTTCGTCTTACGCCGTATGCGGGATCTGGAGATGATCTCAAAGGCGGACTATCGTGCCGCGAAACGCACCAAGGATCCCGCGAGCCTGCATGGACAAGCGGTGGAGATAAGCGCCTCCCACCTAGCGGAGATGGCGCGCGCTTACATGGTGGAGCACTTCGGTATGGAGGTTTATAACGCCGGCTACCGGGTGGTGACCACGATCAGCAATCAGCTACAGGCCGCTTCTACCCGGGCGCTTCGGCGCGGCCTACTGCGTTATGATCAGCGCCACGGTTACCGTGGTCCCGAGCAGCGGCACGCTTTGTCGGATTCCGCAACCGAGGCGGAATGGACGCGGATTTTACAGGGCTATTCGAGTATCGGGGATTTACGTGCGGCATTAGTCATCGCCGCGACCGATAAATCGATCACGGCGTTTACCTTGGACGTAGGTCTCATCACGATCAATTGGGGCGGGCTGGCCTGGGCGAGTAACTACACGCGCGCAGGTGCGGGGGTGGCGAAACGAGCCCGCGATATTCTTGCGCCGGGGGATGTGGTGCGGATCGAAGCGATCGAGAAGGGCGGGTTTCGATTGGCCCAGGTGCCGGCCGCCGAAGGCGCTTTCGTGGCGCTCGACCCGCGTGACGGCGCAATCTTGGCGCTAGTGGGTGGATTTGATTTCTCTCAAAGCAAGTTTAACCGGGTGACGCAAGCGCGACGGTTGGCTGGGTCCGGATTTAAACCGTTTATCTACTCGGCAGCGCTGGTATCCGGGTACACAGCGGCGAGCATCGTCAACGATTCGCCTTTTGAATTCTATGACCCGGCGCTCAACCGTGTTTGGCGCCCGGAGAATTACACTCACAACTACATGGGCCCCATGCGCCTGCGTGAAGCCCTGGCATTATCGCGTAACACCGTGTCGGTCCGCCTGCTGCAAAGCATCGGGGTCAACAAGGCCGTAAATCATATAAAAAGATTCGGTTTTGACAAGGCCTACGTGCCGCGTAACCTCTCCTTGGCCTTAGGTACGGCGGAGGTCACTCCGCTCGAGCTTGCGAGGGGCTACGTCGCGTTCGCGAACGGTGGATTCCGAGTCGATCCATACTTTATCGAGCGTATCGAGAATGACCGGGGCGAGATCATTATGAGCCGCGGATCGGCGACCCAATGTGAATCATGTGACGAGCAAGCGCCGGCGGTTAACGCTCTGACGGAGACCGCCGAGCGAGGTGTACGCGCCCTCAGCGCACAAAACGCCTGGATTATGACCTCGATGATGCAGGAAGTAATACGCACCGGAACGGGGAAAGCGGCTTTGTCCTTGAATAGAACCGACATTGCGGGGAAGACCGGAACCACCAATGACCATAAGGACACGTGGTTCTCCGGTTTTAACCATCAGATCGTTGCGACGGCTTGGGTAGGATTCGATCAGGCCAAATCGCTCGGTCCGAAAGAAACCGGCGCGCGGGTCGCGTTGCCGATTTGGATGGAGTTTATGCAGACGGCACTGGCGGGAATACCGGATTCCATGGCGCGCGAACCCCCGGGCTTGGTCACCGTGCGCATCGATCGCGACACCGGGTTACTGACGGACACCGACAATCCACGGGCAATGTTTGAAGTCTTCCGCGCGGATAATACCCCCAGCGAATATGACAGTGGTGCCGCCTGGGACATCGGCGTCCCCGATTCGGCGGCGCAACCCGAGCAGCTGTTCTAGTTTATGGCAAGCGGCGCGAACGGTTCACAGAACCGCAGGCGTATCGCCGAACTGGCCGCCCGCATCATGGCCGATGAAGGCGTCGAATACTACCACCTTGCCAAACGGAAAGCCGCCGATCGGCTAGGGATCAAGGGGCTTCGCAAGTTCCCCGACAACAGCGAGATCGCGGCCCTTCTTAATACCTATCAGCGGCTGTTTCAAGCAGAGAGGCAGCCACGGTGGCTGCGCGTGCAAAGAGAAACGGCACTGGAGGCTATGCGCTTGCTGCGGCGATTCGATCCCATGTTGGCCGGTCCGGTATTAGACGGTTCCGCCGTACGCCAGTCTATTGTGTGCCTGCATGTCTTCGCGGAAACGCCGGAAGAGGTGAATTTTTCTCTAATGGAGCATGCGATCCCGTTTACGGTTCATGAACGAACCGTGCGCCAGAATTCTCGCGAGCGCACGGCATACCCGTGTTTTCGCTTCATGGCCGGTGAAGTCGGTATCGAATTAGTGGTGTTTTCGCCCATATTCAAACGCCACGCGCCATTGAGTCCGGTCGACGGTAAGCCCATGCCGCGCGCTGATTGCGCCTTCGTCGAAGCCCTCGTGTACCCACCTCACCGGCAACGACACTCACCTTAAATCTTCGGTGCCGGGCCAGATCCTAAAAATCGCCGTGCCCGTGCCGGTCGATCAGGTTTTCGATTACTTACCCCCTTCCGGGGTGGATCTTGCGGCATTACAACCGGGAATGAGACTGCGGGTGCCGTTCGGGCGCAGGTCGGCGGTTGGCATGCTGTTGGCCCTGGGGACCGCAAGTGTTATGGAAAATCTCCGGCACGCCACGGCATTGCTCGACGCCGCACCGGTGCTAAGCATGCGCCACTTGCGTTTGCTCGAATGGGCGAGCCACTATTATCGCCATCCGATTGGAGAGGTAATTTTCGCTTCCTTACCTCTGTTGCTGCGGCAGGACCGTCCGCGCAGACTAAAGACACTCGATGTCCGTTGGCGGCTCACGTCTGAAGGCGCCGCGATTGACCTGGATAGCTTACGCCGGAGTCCGGCCCAAGCTACCCTGATGCAGACGTTACGGCGGCAACTCGAGCGAGAATTGCCGCCCGCACCGTTGGTGAGTGCGGTATCCTGGCGTCGTGCCTTACGCGCGCTGGTGGCTAAAGGCTGGGTAGCGCAGGAGCCCGCGTCGCTCGCAACGGTCCCTCTCGCGCCCGCGGCCAGACCAACGACCTTGAACGACGCGCAATCGTCTGCCGTCGAGCAAGTGTGCGCTGGATTGAACCGTTTCGGCGTTTTTCTCTTGGACGGTGTGACCGGCAGCGGGAAAACCGAAGTTTACTTGCGGGTGATCGAGGAGGTACTTCGCCGCGGCAGCCAGGCGCTGGTCTTAGTACCTGAAATTGGGCTGACCGAACAAACCCTGTTGCGGTTTCGCGATCGTTTCACGGCGCCACTCGCGGTTTTGCACTCAGGACGGGCGAGCGCCGCCCGGCTCGACGAGTGGCGGCAAGCCGGGGAGGGCAGGGCACCGATCGTGATCGGGACCCGCTCGGCGGTATGGGCACCGTTGGCAAGGCCAGGCGTCATCATCGTCGACGAGGAACATGATCTGTCTTTCAAGCAGCAGGAGGGATTCCGCTACTCCGCTCGGGATATCGCGGTCATTCGTGGCCAGCGCGAAAGCATTCCCGTGATCCTCGGCACCGCCACACCATCGTTGGAATCGGTGTTCAATGTCCACCGTGGCAAGTACCGACACCTCCGACTCCGGAATCGGGCAGGGACGGCAAGTTCTCCCACGTACGAGGTGGTGGATTTACGTGCCGCGCAAATGCGTGAGGGCTTCTCGGAGCCGCTGCTCACAAGGATGCGCGAGCACTTGGATCGTCGTCAGCAGGTGCTCCTGTTCGTCAATCGGCGCGGCTATGCACCTCTCATCCTCTGCCACCAATGCGGGTGGACAGCGTGGTGTGAACGCTGTGACGCGCGCATGATTTACCACCAGACAGCCAACCGGCTTGAATGCCACTTTTGTGGGGCGCTCAGTGAACTGAATGTAACTTGCACGCGCTGCGGCAGCGGCAATCTGCTGAAGCTCGGTTACGGGACCGAACGGGTGGTGGAAGCCGTCAACCGGAGGTTTCCAGACGCTAGGGTGCTGCGGATCGATCGCGACATTACTGGCCGTCAAACCGCGTGGCAGGACGCGCTACGCCAGATCCGGGACGGTCAGGCCGACGTGCTGGTGGGTACGCAGTTGCTGTCGAAAGGCCATCATTTCCCGGGCGTGACTCTGGTCGCGGTTGTGGATGGCGATAGCC
>JBOIDM010000225.1:0-13932 GCA_050740575.1 Gammaproteobacteria bacterium | reverse complement strand
GCCGCGATCACCTCCGCCGGTATTCCCGAGACCAGGAACTGCGACGGACGCGGCCGAAAGGGAAACGGGACCTCGGACCCCATGAGGATGAAGGGCTTGACACGCCCGCCTTGCCCCTTCATGTGCTCAGCGAGGAAAATCATGGGCGGGATCCCCACACCCCCACCGATCAGCAGCGGCCGCGGGCGATAGCCGCTCAGTTTGAACGGGACGCCGATCGGTCCCACGAGATTCAGGACATCGCCGGGGCGCTTCTTCGCTAGCAGCTCGGTCCCGAGGCCATGGATCTTGTACAGGATATCGATCTGTCCCTGACTTCGGTCGACCCGCATGATGGACATGGGACGCCGCATCAGGATTGCCGGATCACACTGGATGTGAATGAAGTTGCCCGGTTGTGCGTGGGCCGCGGTTTGCGGCGATAAAAGCCTCAATACGTACTGATCACCCGCGTGCGTCTCGTGGCTGACGACTTCCGCGTCTTCGACGAATAGCGTTCCCCGCGTAGTGTTCATCGACTCGCTTCCGTGTATACCAGCTTTCCCCCGAAGAGAGTGTGCATGACCTTGCCCTTGAGATCCCATCCCTTGAAGGGCGTATTCCTACCGGCGCTGGCCATGTTCTCTTCGGTCAGTGTCCAGTGCGCCTCGGGGTCGAAGATGCAAATATCGGCGCCCGCACCGACGCGCAGCGTCCCCGCCTCGATCCCCAGGATACGCGCGGGCTGCCAGGTGATCGCGGCCAGCGCTAGTGAAAGAGTCAAGACCTGGTCCTCCACCAAGGCCAGTGTCAGGGGCAACAACGACTGGAGCGCCGAAATACCGGGCTCGGTTGCCTCGAACGGGGCGTCCTTCGCGTCCCGATCATGAGGCTGGTGATCAGAACAAATCACGCCGATCACACGGCTCTTGAGCCCCTCGCGGAGGCCATCGCGATCGCGCGGGGATCGCAGCGGCGGACGCACGTGGCATGCGCTGTCGTAGTTGCCCACATCGACGTCGATCAGATGCAAGTGGTGTGCGCTCACATCCGCGCTGATCTGCAGGCCGCGGTCCCTGGCTGCTTTGATGATTTCAACGGAGCGCCGCGCCGATAAGCGGCAGAAGTGGGCGCGCGCGCCCGTTTGTTCCAGCAGCAGGAGATCGCGGCTGAGCGCGATCGTCTCCGCCGTTTCCGGGACCGCGGGTAATCCGAGCCGCGTGCTGATCGGTCCTTCGTGCATCACCCCTTGTGAGAGCCACGGATCCTCCGGGTGCAGGAACAGGGTTAAATCACAGGTCGCGGCGTATTCCATCGCGCGCCGCAGCACCTCGGTATTGGCGATGGGCGACAAGGCATTGCTCACCCCGGCGCAGCCGATTCCCTTGAGCGCACGCATTTCGGCCAGTTGCTCCCCTTTCAGTCCGCGGGTGAGCGCGCCGAGGCAGACCACGCGCGCGCGGCCGCTTTGATCGGCGCGCTGGTGAATCAGTTCGGCTACCGCGGGCGTATCGATGACGGGATCGGTGTCGGGGGGACAGCAGAGGGTCGTGATACCCGCCATCGCCGCCGCGCGGGTCTCCGTGGCGATCGTCGCTTTGTGTTCTTCACCCGGCTCCCGCAGCCTGGCACTGAGATCGACCAAACCGGGACACACGATGAGGCCGCGTGCATCGATCTCGCGCTCGACGCTAAAGCCCTCGGGCGGATCGCCTATCGCGACGATCCGTCCTGCGGCGACATAAAGGTTCCCGATCCGATCGAGATTCTGTGCCGGGTCGAGGATGCGACCACCTGTGATCCGCAGGCGCATCTCAGCGTGTCCGGCGCGGTGCCGCCTGACTGCCCATGGCCATCGACATGATCGCCATGCGCACCGCGATCCCGTGGCTCACTTGCTCGAGAATGACCGAATGCGGGCCATCGGCAACCGCGGTGTCGATCTCGACGCCGCGGTTGATCGGTCCCGGGTGCATCACGGTCACATCGGGTCTCGCTGCGCCAAGCTTCGCGGTGGTCAAGCCATAGGTCTGAAAGTACTCATGGGCGCTCGGCAGCAAGGCGCCCTGCATGCGCTCGTTTTGCAGACGCAGCATGATCACCACATCCGCATCGCAAAGTCCCGGCTCGAGGTCGTAAAACACCCTCACGCCGAGCGCTTCGACGCCGGCGGGGATCAAGGTCTTCGGTCCCACGACGCGCAGCTCCCCCACCCCGAGAATGTTCAGAGCGTGAATGTCCGACCGCGCCACGCGGGAGTGCAGGACATCGCCCACGATGGCGACGACCAGACTGGAGAGATCGCCCTTGATGCGGCGGATGGTAAAACAATCGAGCACCGCCTGGGTGGGGTGCTCGTGGCGGCCGTCACCGGCATTGATTACCCGCACATGAGGGGCGACATGCGAGGCGATGAGTTGCGCCGCGCCACTCATCGGGTGGCGCACGACGAACATATCGCAGTGCATCGCCTCGAGCGTGCGCAAGGTGTCGAGTAGCGACTCGCCCTTGCGCGTGGCCGAGCTTTGGACGTTGATATTGAGGATGTCGGCAGAGAGCCGCTTGGCCGCTAGCTCGAAGGTCGTCCGCGTGCGCGTGCTCGGCTCAAAAAACAGATTCGCAATCGTCTTCCCGCGCAGTAGCGGCAGTTTTTTGATCGCGCGCTCTCCGACACCGGCAAAGGACTGCGCGGCATCGAGGATCGCGATTAGCAACTCACGCGGCAGTCCTTCGATGCTGATAAAGTGTTTAAGGCGGCCTTGCTCATCGATCTGGATCTGATGCGGCTTCATGCGGCTCTTTGGACCACCAGCGACAACGGATCCGGTCCCATGAGCTTGACATGCTGTCCGGCGGGCAGGTCCATCGTCGTACCAGTGACATCGGGTTGAATCGGGATTTCCCTTCCGCTGCGATCGACCAAGACCACGAGCATCACGCTTGCCGGACGGCCGTAATCGAAGATCTCGTTCAGCGCCGCCCGAACCGTGCGCCCGGTATAGAGGACGTCATCGACGAGCACGATGTGCCGTCCGTCCACATCGAAGGGCAGAGTCGAGGGCCGCACGCTCGGATGCATCCCGATGTGGCTGAAGTCATCGCGATAAAACGCGATGTTGAGCTCCCCGAGCGGATCCGGCAGACCCACGTGACGGCGCAAATGTTCGGCCACCCAGACCCCGCCCGTATGGATCCCGACCAGTGCGGCCCCGGGCCGCATCCGGGCTTTGAGGTCCGCCGCCATCCGGGTGATGAGATCCAGGACTTCGGAATGATCAATCGGCGTATTCAACACCTCCTCCAGCTCTACGAGGGCGGCGCGGGATCCGCGAACCATGTCTCAAGAATGACTTGCGCCGCGATCGCATCTACCGGGCCGCGCTTCCTCTCCGGCTCCCGGGATCGGGCCTCGTAAGACGATAGCCGTTCGTCCACCGTATAAACCGGCAAGCCAAAACGGCCCGCGAGCTGGTCCGCGAATCGCAACGCCGCGGGCGCGAGCATGTGCTCGCTGCCGTCCATGTTGACGGGCATGCCCACCACGATCACCCCGGGCGTCCAGGCATCGATCAAGGCGTTAATCGCGGACCAATCCGGCCTGCCGTCCGAGGCCCGCACCGTGGCGAGCGGATTGGCCGTGCGGGTGATAGTTTGTCCCACTGCCACACCGATGCGTTTGGTGCCGAAGTCGAATCCGAGCACGCTGCCCGTGGCGGCGTTCATGCGTGGCCCGCATCCGGCGATAGTCGGTCCATATCGACGCCGATCAAGGCGGCCGCCGACTCCCAGCGCCGTTCGGGCGCTATGTTAAACAAGATTTCCTGGTTGGCGGGGCCGTTCAGCCAGGCGTTCTCAGCGATCTCGCGCTCCAGTTGTCCGGCGGCCCAGCCCGCATATCCTAGAGCGACCAAGGCTTGCTGCGGCCCGTTGCCCTGGCAGATGGCCTCGAGGATATCCCGAGAGGTTGCCACCCCACACTCATCGCTGACCTTGATCATGGATTCCCAGTGACTGAGCGGTTGATAGATGATAAAACCGCGCTCACGGTGGACGGGTCCTCCTTGAAACACGGGGAGATCGCCGATCTTCGGGTCCGTGGGCACAAGCTCCATTTGTGTGAGCACGTCGCTCAAGTTGATGTTAGTCGGCCGATTAATAATGATCCCCATCGCGCCCTCATCACTGTGGGCGCACACATAGGTCACGGTCTTATGGAAGTTAGGATCCGCGAGGCCGGGCATAGCGATGAGAAGTTGATTGGTGAGAATCAAAGAGTTCATAAGGCCTAGTATCCGTGAGGGGATCGCAAAGTCAAGGATTATCCTGAAAGCCGTTGGTATCCTCGATGAACGCGATGTAAGATCGTCATATCGTTTACCGTGTGAGCGGACGGCTGCTGTGGCCGACCGATAGAGGCATGGAACCCTGGATCCCTATTCTTTGGTTTTTCTATCACGTTGCGGTCATCGCTTATTTTCAATGGCGCCTGCGCGGCGAGGAGCAGGAGCGGGAACGAAAACGGCAAGCGCGGCGGGAGCGGTTGCTGGCGCTCGGTTTCTGGACTCGCCAATCCCCGAAACCGCGCGACGAGATGGTGATACTCGCGTGAGCACACGGTCCACGCGCTAAAAAGTCTGTGCCAGGAACCGTGATCTCGGCGCAGGAGGCGCTTGTCCCGAAAGCGCTTACTCTAGCGCCTTGCCGTAGGAATGATGAAGGTAGGCAATGATTCCCGGTACCTCGTCCGGGGGAATGGGCGCCCCCATCACTGCGATCATTTTATTCACGCTTTTCTCCCAGCCTGCGGCGTCCAGGATGCCGGCGTTCATCTCGACATAATCGAGGCTGTGACAGGCCCGGCAGTGAGTCTCGACCAGGTCCTTTCCCGGGGCGTCTTGCAGCTTAATGGTATTCTCCTCGGCGAGGGCTGTCGCCGAAAATGCGAATAAGCAGATTGACCGGAGTGTCATAATTCACCCAGGGGGAGCGCGGTAGATTTATTCGCGAGCTCTCACACAACCTTAAAGCGGACGCGCTGCACCAGGTTATGATGATAGCCGGCTGGATTCGCGATCAGCGTGCTTGCCTGCGTATCGCCCTGACGGTTGGTAGCCTTCGCCAGCAGCACGTGGCTTCCTTTCTCCGGCGGGGTAAAACGGAAGGTCCAGGGCCGCCAGGAATATTTGCCGTGATCGCCGCCCAGTTCCGTCGGCGTCCAGCTTCGGCCTTCGTCTTTCGATACCTCGACCTTCTGGATCCCGTAGCCGCCGTCCCAGGCGATTCCTTTCACCTCGATCTGCCGGTGTAACGGGAATTCATCGTGGTCTCTTATATTCGTAAGCAGCGAATTGACGACCAATTCGGTGACCGGCGTGTTGGCCTCCCCGGTCTGGGAACTAAACTCGCGCGTCATAAGGAACGCTCCTTTGGGGACGCGGTAGGCCGTACTCATCCAGAAGCCATCGTAGGGTCTTAAGCCGACCCTGATCGACACCAGATGCTTGACCCAATACGTGGCCGTCCAACCGGGCACCACCAGGCGAGCCGGATAACCGTTCCAATGCGGTAGCGGTTCCCCGTTCATCTCGACGGCGATGATGGTATCCTCATCCAAAGCCTTCCACAGCGGAAGGCTTTTGATAAAGTCCGGCGTTTTAGCGACGAGCGGCGCATCCGCGCCATCGAAGGCGACTTCCAGGGCGCCATTCTTGAACCCGACGCGGCGCAGCACGTCTCGGAGACGCACGCCGCTCCAACGCGCGTTACCCATGGCGCCGTGACCCCATTGGACACCCGGCGCGCGCGGCTCGAATAAGCCCCGGCGGTTTCCCGCGCACTGGTTTACGGCCGCGATCTCCACGCGCTCGAAGCTCCGCAGCAAGGTTTCTAAGCTAAACTCCGAGACGTTCTTGACGGCGTCACCCTCGACACGCAATCGCCACGACTTGCTGTCGACACGCGGGATATTCGCGAGGTGATAGCGGACAAAGAAAGCGTCATTCGGGGTGAAGGTTTCATTGAAGTAATGAACTGGCGTCTCGAAATTCGGCGGCCGGTAGGTGCGCCGGATGAGCGGCTTTTTTCCGGGAAGAGGCTCAAGTGCCTCGGCGAGTGCATCACGTTCACCCCCGAACGCGCGTGCGAGCCTGGGCACGAGCGCATCCCCCGCCAGCGCAAGAGTGGCTCCGCCTAGACCTTTGAGGAAATCTCTCCGTTGCGGCATAGACCCTCCCCGAGTTCGCAGATGGTTGGGAGTTAAAGTCTAACAAACGATCTAGGAAGGTACCACCCGGCCATGCTGCGGCGCTGTTTAGCGACGCTCCTTTATCAGGTCTCGAATTTCCGTTAGCAGGAGCTCTTCTTTCGACGGCAGCGGTTCCGCAAGAGCTTCATTCTGTTTTTTCATGGCATTCATCGCCTTTATTGCAATGAAAATAGCGAACGCGACGATGGTGAAATCAAATACCGTTTGAATGAATTTACCGTAGTTCAACATGACTGCGGGGACTTCCCCCGTAGCTGACTGCAAGGTGACCGCCAAATCGGAAAAATCGACACCCCCGACAAGAAAACCGATTGGAGGCATGATGACATCCTCTACGAAGGATGACACGATTTTTCCGAACGCGGCGCCGATGATGATACCGACGGCCATGTCCACCACGTTGCCCCTCATTGCAAAGCCTTTAAATTCCTGCAGCATGCTCATTGTTTTCCCCCTTAGGACTTTAAGGTTACCTTATTTGCTCGGTAACCAAGGCTGGGACCCTGCTCTGAATCTCCGATCTCGGCCCCAGAGAAAGGGATTCACAGATGAAAGAATATCAGAGTTTGAAGTCGACGAGGCTCCTTTAATTTCGATGCACTCAATGCACATCATCGGCAGCCGCGGCCCGGGTGGCGCCGAGGGGTTCTATTGCCGGCTGGTGAAGGGGCTTGCCCGGAGCGGCTTTCCGGTCCATGCGATCAATCCGCCGCATAGCGAAGTCGGTAAGCGGCTCAACGGAGCCGTGCCGCAAGCGCAGATCAGGATGCATGGCGCTTGGGATCTGCTCGCGCGTTTCCGCATCGAACGGGCCATCGGCTCGCTTCGGCCCGCGATCGTCCAAACCTACCTCGGCCGCGCCACTCGACTTACGCATATACCCGACCGCTCGGGACCGATCCACATCGCGCGGCTCGGGGGTTACTACAACTTGAAGGCGTACCGGCATGCGCACGCCTGGATCGGGAACACCCGGGGCATATGTGCCTATCTAATTCGTGGCGGATTCCCGGCCGACCGCGTGTACTACATAGGAAACTTTGTGGATATTCCTGCGGAATTCGATGGTGATCGCAACACCTACCGCGAACAGCTTGGGATCCCGGGCGATGCGCTGGTCGTATTGACGGTGGGCCGTTTGCACAAGGTCAAGGGCATCGATGTTTTGCTCCATGCTCGCACGCACTTACCCGAGCGAATAGCGGAGCGACCGGTGCATTTTATTATCGCGGGCGATGGTCCAATGCGGAGGGAGTTGGAACGTTTGGCGCAAGACCTTCCATTCAATGAACGCACGCATTTCGTTGGTTGGCAGCAGGACCCTTCGCCCTACTATGAAATCTGCGATCTACTCGTGTCACCCACATACCATGAGGCGCTTGGAAACACGATTCTTGAGGCATGGGCATACCATTGCGCGGTGCTGGCAACGGGCACAGAGGGCCCGAAGGAACTCATCGATCACGGTGAAACTGGATGGTTAGTGACCAAGGGCGATCCGTTAGCTCTCGCCGGGGGGATATTACGCTGCCTTGCTGATTCGTCGCTCAGGGGACGCTTGGGTGAGATGGGTCATCAGAAAGTCAGGCGAGAGTTCAGTCCGGAGGTGATCATACGGCGCTACCAACAACTCTACGCGCAGCTGATCGAGAAATGGCGGCGATCCGCCGAGCACTAAATCAAACCGTCCGATTGCAATCGCGCTAACACTGTTCCCACCTGCAATCCGCGCAGGCACGCATGTCCGTACTGGGGCGGACAGACTGGCAAATGGCAAGGGCTGCATTCTAGGCCTAGGGTGAGAACGTGCTCGGCTTGGCCGAGCGCATGGCTGCGTTGCCAGTTCGTGGGTCCGAAGAAGGCATAGACCGGGATCCCGGCGCAAGCTAGGACATGCATGGGCCCGGAGTCGTTGGTGAGTGCGAAGCGGGCGCGCCGCCCGAGCTCGGCGAGCTCGCAAATGGAAAAACCATCGGTCGCGTTGATCCCTCCGCGGATGGCCAGATCGTGATTCACGACCGCATCCTCCCCGGCGCCTACCCAGACCACGTCACAGCCTCGGTCAATCAATGCCGCTGCTAGCTCGGCGAAATAGGGCCAGCGTTTGGTTTGCCAGCGCGTACTCCCGCCCGCATGCAGTAATGCAAAACCGCGCGGTGTTAATCCATAAGTTTGTAACCAGCCTTTCACTCGTTTCGCCTGCTCCGGGGTGACGGGAAGCCAAGGCCGCGGTTCCGCCGGCCTTATGCCCGCTGCAGCGAGCAAGCCGTTGAGCTTGTGATAAGGATGCAGCGCAGCTGTTTCGGCTGGATAGTGGGTGTAAGGCTTGAGGCGCGCGTTCCCCACCCGCTCCGGGATCCCCGAGAGGGCGCACAGAATGCGGGAGCGGTCGTTTCCTTGGAGGTCATACACGCGCTCAAACCGCTGGCGCCGGATCCACTGCAGCGCCCGCAGTAGCGCAAGTAGGCCCTTGCGGGGATAGGATTTCACTTGGAGTCGCGGCCAATGCGCGAAAATAGGCGCAAAGCCCGGAGTGGTGAAAAGCCAGACGGTTTTGTCGTGCTCTACCGCCTGGATCGCGCGCATCGCGGGCGTGGCGATCATGAGATCGCCGAGCGCCCCTAGCTTGACGATCAGCACACTGGCGCTGCGAGCGCTCATGCGTCCTTACGCCGGGACTGATCTAAGAAGGCGAGCGCGGCAAGAAAGATAAAGAGATAGATGGAAAACGGTTTGGAGCGGTAGGAAAAGCTAAAGAGGGCGCTTGTCAATATGGCCATCGACGCGGCGAGAAAAAGTCCCGCGTGCTGCCGAGTGGGCCCGTCCGCGGATCGCCAGGCGCGGGCACCGCGCCGCAACATGAAACCCAACCACGCCAATAGGGACATTAGACCGATGACGCCCGTCTCATACCATGCGTCGAAGAGGAAGTTGTGGAAGTGTTTCGCCTGGGCAACCACACCCGACCGCCGGATTTTCATGGACATCAGGGATCGGTTACGGTTGCCCATGCCGACCCCGACAAGCGGATGATTCGGGGGCGCCGCGAGGGCGTGGCGCCAAAGCATCGACCGGTAGCTCGTAAAGTCATCGACGACTTCGATAACTGCCTGCCGTGACCACGCGCCCCGCATGAATTGGCTACCGTAACTGCCGACCAGCACTGAGACGATGACGAACGCACCGGCGGCCAGGATGCGAATACGCCATCGCAACACCGCCGCGGCGTAACCCCCCAACGCGACAACCAGTCCCAGCAAGGCGGACCTCCCCTGCGACAGCACGATATAGCCGGTGATCGCCGCCAGAAGCACAAGCACCAAGGTAGGTCGCCCCTTATGCTCGTGAAGGTAATACAGGATAAAGGGTGTTAGAAACGGTAGATTATCCTCGAGCATTTGCCGGTTGGGGCGAAAATCCTCATCGCCGGCGTGAACGAAGAGCATCAGATAGAGTGTGGCTAAGACGATGAGTCCGGACACTCCGAAGCCGGTGATCAGGCGCTGCACTGCGTCGGGAACGCGTTGCAACGACGCCAAGATGAAAAAGAACCCGGAGCTATAGGCCAAAAACTTGCTCCACTCCTTGAATCCCGTGTCCGGCTCCGCGGCGCCCGGTACGCCGAGGAGGAAAGCAACAGCTAGGACCGCGTACAGCACCACGATCGAGCGATCGATCTCGAGCTTCTCGCTTACGACGCTGGTCAAGGCCCAGGCTAGAAAGAGAACGGCACTGAGCGTAAACACGGCACGTCCGAGGATTTGAGCTAAGGGCAAAAAACAGGGTAGGAGCCAGCCCCAGCGGAAAAACGATGCTTTGATCCCGGCGTACACGTCTATCGCGCCGATAACACCGAAGACACCCGCGCCAGCACCTCTGCGACGCCGATCCCTTGCATACCGAGCCCGGCCGTCGACGACACGATGCTAGAGATGAGGCTCGAGTAGCGGAGGGGCGGATAGCGGCCGTTGAACAAGCCCACCGACGGCAGTTCCGCCGCCACCGCTAAGTTAAAGACCCCTGTGTCGTTGCCCACAAATACGCTGCAAGCGCCCAACAGGGCGGCGACCTCGTCGATAGGGTGTTGGATGACAACTTGCGGCGGATGCGCGTATCCAGATATCCGATCGGATATCCAGCGTGCAAGACAGCGTTCCGGCTCGCCGCCGATCAAATAAAGCGTGCCGCCATGATCCCGAAGAGTATTTGCGCCCAGCTCCGCGAAGTTCTCCTTTCCCCATTGCCGGTCGGGTTCACTGGAGCCGATGCCCAAGGCGATCCAAGGCCGAGGAAGGTGAGCGAATCGTCGTGCGACCTTCTCTTTGGCAGGGCCGGACACGATAAGTCTGGGCTCCGATTCCAGGCGCGGGATCCCGGTCAGCTCGATCAGCCTATCGGCCATGGCGATGGGGTGGCCGTGACGCTCGGCCTTGGGTAAGCGAATCGGATGCGTGAGGAAGAACATTTGCCAACCCCGCCCATAACCGATGCGCCGGGGAATGCCCGCGAGCAAACCGGCGAGGGCGTAGCGCGCGCTGCCGTGCAGGATCCACGCCTCAGCAAAACGGCCCGCGCGTAACTCGCGCGCTAAGCGCAGCATTCCCAGTAGGCCGTCATGTCGTCCCGGGTTCCTATCGAGCCATAGGATCGACTTGACATGGGGATCGGCGGCGAACAGTCGATCCGCGCTCGATCGGCGTTTAGTAAGCAGTGTGACACGGCCTTCTTGCGAGGCGCGGGCAATGTTATGGATATGGGGGATATGCCAGACCATGTCCCCAATCCCGGGCAGAGGTTGGATCACGACCGTGCCGCGGCGCCGCGAAGGCCCGGCTGTCGTGAGTTCCGTCACCGGCCGATGAAACGCTGAAGGCATCTCAACCGGCCGGGTTTTCATACAGGGCCAAGGTCCGGTCAAGCATCGCGCGGAGCGTAAAAGGCGTGCTTGGCGGCACTTGTCGCGGAGAGCGGACAAAATCCACGGTCTTCTCAAGCAGCGCCCCGAGGTCGCCCGCTGCGACAGCGCCCTCGGGAAACATGCGCGCAAGGATCTCGCGCACGCCGCCGTGATCGTAAGCGATCACCGGGACACCGAGGCTCAGCGCCTCGAGCGTCGTTCGGCCGAAGGCCTCCGGGGCCTTTGAGAGACAGAATACCAGATTCGATACGGCCATGATCTCGCGCAGATCGGCACGGTGTCCCAGAAACGTAATGTGTCCTTCGAGCTTGTGCCTGGCCACCTGCGCGCGGAGTTCATCGAGAAGATAAGCGCGCTCTGCGCCTCCGGCGATGAGACCGTGCGCCGGTACGCCGCGGTCCTTGAGGCCGGCAATCAGCTCAATGAAATCGTAGTGGCCTTTGCGGCGGGAAATTCTTGCCGGGAGCGTCAGCACCATCCGGCCGCTCAGCATCGGCGACTCGCGTTCCCAGATCACCCGCCAGTCCGCCGGCGGCTCGTAGGCGTAGGAATACACCCCGGGATCCACCCCGCGATAGATTACCCGCACGCGGGTGGGATCAATCCCTGGGAAGTTGTTCAGTAGCCAATCCCGTACCGTCGCCGAGATGGCGATGATCGGCTCCCCGCGGGTCATGATCGCGCTGTAGCGATTCACGGAGTATAAACCATGTACCGTCGTCAAGAAGCGGGGCCGCGAGGACGGCCAGAGACTCCGCCACGCCGCGTAGGCGATCCAGGCGGGTAAGCGCGAGCGGGCATGGAGGATATCGACCTGGCGACTGCGTAAGAGACGCCTTAACGGAAGCACATGACGAAGCGAAACTGCGGACTTGCGACCGATGTCCCAGGGTAGGTATTCCGCGCCCGCCTGCTCAAGCTCTGACGCCACGCGTCCCCGGGCGGCGATGACGATGGCGCGATGACCACGGCGCACAAGCTCCCGCGCTACCTCGATCGTGCCCCGTTCCACGCCGCCTCCTTCCAAGGCGGGAAGCACCTGGACGACCGTCAGCGGCACGCCTTCACCCGATCCGCGCGGCCAGCGATCACCGGGCGGGGAGGGGAGCCGAGTCCCCAACGCTCGACTAGCATTTGCGCGCAACGGGTGGCCTCGGCGAGGGGCGGGTTGGGCGCCCGCAACGGCGCGCCATTTGCCCAGGCTTCATATGCGGTTATCAAACCCGCGCCCACCAAGGCGTCGATTCCGGCGGTGATGCGATTCGTTCCGCGCCGCGGGAGACGCAACAATCCGACGGCGGCGCCGGAGCTCAGAGCCTCATAGACCATCGAGACGCTGTCTTCGGTCACCCATACGACTCGAGCCGCTGCCAAGGCCTCGGTGAACCATCCTCGATCCGTGTCCGCATGCGGCACGACACGAACCCGGTGCGCGCCGAGACGAGCGAGCTCTTGGGAGGTGGTAGCCGGGGTACGGCGCGAGTCGGTCAGCTGCCACTGGATATGTGTGCAGGCAACCACGACCGCTTGCACTTGCATCAAAACGGTCCGCTCGTCCCAGCGGTAATGGGCTGAAGTTCCGCCGATCAAGAATAACCCCTGGTCGCGCCGCGGTTTTTCGGAGTCTTGAATCTCATTGAGCACGCCTTGGGTGGAGATCACGTTGGCTCGTCTGTAGACGCCGTCGTGCTCTGGAATGATGCAGAGGTCAAAGCAGGCGAGCGGCAGGCTCGGACGCATCAACACCACCACGCGCCCACCGCGGGCACGGCGCGCGGCAAGCAAAGTGAGGTGGGTCGCATGTCCCGCGCCGACGATGAGATCCGGATCCGGCAAGGTCTGCCCCGATGGGAAGCGCCCGCGGAGCAAATCGCCGATCGCGCCGAGCTTAGAGCACGCCTCAAGGTCATGAGGCTCCACCGGTATTAATCTGCTGAGCGCCCGCACCAAGCCTCGGCTTTGATGCTCGTGTCCGGGTTTCCCGTCGCAAATACGCCAAACCACCACTTGAGCAGGCCGCAGCCGGCTAGCGCTCGACGAGCACGAAGTCGGTGCCGCAATAGGGGCATTTGGCTTTGCCGGTGGTCTCGATCGGCAGATACACCTGGGGATGGGAATCCCACAGCCTCATGCTCGGCAGGGGGCAGTGCAAGGGCAGATCGCCCGGAGTGATCTCAACCAGGCGCCGGTCGTTCGGCGTATTCTTTCGTTCCGGCTCGATTTGAACGTCATTCATCGTGATACCTTAATCAGCGACGGGCATGAGCCACTCGGGGTGTTCCGTCCGGCGGCCATGCACCTGATCAAAAAATAGGGATTGCAAGCACGCCGTCATGGGCCCGCGCTGCCCGATGCCGATGCGCCGCCCGTCAAGCTCCCGGATCGGCGTCACCTCGGCGGCGGTGCCGGTAAAGAAGGCTTCGTCCGCGATATAAACCTCATCGCGCGTGATGCGCTTCTCCTGCACAGGGATCTCGAGCTCCCCGGCGAGCGTAATGATGCTGGCGCGCGTGATTCCCTCCAACGCCGAAGTCAGATCGGGCGTGTACAGCATCCCGTCGCGCACGATGAAGATATTCTCACCGCTGCCTTCCGTCACGTAGCCCTCGACATCCAACAACAAGGCTTCGTCGTATCCGCCCTGCAAGGCCTCTTGCAACGCCAGCATGGAATTCATGTAGTTGCCGTTGGCCTTGGCCTTACACATCGTGATATTGACGTGATGGCGGGTAAAGGACGAGGTCTTGATGCGGATCCCTTGCTCCTGACC
>JBOIDM010000224.1:0-3408 GCA_050740575.1 Gammaproteobacteria bacterium | reverse complement strand
CCTATGACCCGCTCGGAAAGCTTCGCTTTCCTCCCGAGTCCTAGGGGCGCCGCTCAACTCGCGCTCCGTTATGTGCCTAATTGCACACGGCGCAGCCCGCGACTAAGATCGAACCCATGACTACCGGAATCGTTTCTCGTTCACCCAATGTGATGGGCGGAACGGCAGTGTTTGCTGGGACCCGTGTCCCAGTCCAAACGTTGCTCGATTATCTTGAGGCTGGCGACAGGATCGATGACTTTCTCGAAGGGTTCCCGTCAGTCACGCGAGAGCAGGTCATCGCGTTCCTTGAGGATGCGAAGGATCGTGCTGTCGCTGCAGTTTCTTGAAGATTCTGCTCGACGAATGCGTGGACCGCCGGCTGGCTCGCGAGATCGTGGGGCACGAAGTCACGACGACGCAGCAGCGGGGTTGGTCCGGAGTCGACAACGGAGAGCTACTGAAGCTTGCTAGAATTGGGTCGTCCAATCCCTGCGCCACGTGGCCGGCTAATGTTTGCCAAGCAACCGCTTCGAGAGATACTCTCTCCGAAGTCAAGTGTTTTTAGCCAGTTTGGAGCACCGATCCGACGCCCGGAGCGCGTCACCTTGGAATACGGCTGGCAAGCACGTTGAAGAGTCGGCCTGCGGCCGACGGCTTGGCGGGTTACGGCGCAAAAAGCGACGCCTAACCCGCCCTACATTGGATGATGGATAGTGTCCGCCGCCAGGGCTTCGCAGCTTCTCCGATACCCTCATGCCGGTTCCAAGGGATAGACGACCGGCCTGGACGGCGCGGCATCGCACATAAACGCGGGCAGCTGGAGATCGAGCAAGTAACATCCGTCTCCTACCTCGTTGGGCACGAAGATCATCTCGGTGATGGTCTTAGACATCTTGGTCTCGGCCGTTAGCGCATGACTTTCCGCGGGGACGTTCCAGAATAAATGATGATTGGTCAGGCGTCCGTCGTCATGCGTCCTGTCGAGCGAGGGGATATCGACGAGTACATGCTCGATGCCCCGCTCGATGAGCGCGCGCATGGCCTCTTGGGAGAAAAACGGCGGCGGGCACGAGTCGCCGTAGGAGCGGTATTTTTTTGACTCATCGTTGGGCAGGGAACGCACGGCCAATGCGCGGATCTGATCGCTCTCGAGATCGCGCAGCGCGGATTCCAGTGCGTCGCCGGTGATAAGCCAGTCATCGCTTTGTATGGCGGGCCTATAGCTATCTTGGGTCTGACTGGCTGGACAGGGAGTGACGGTGATGACGCGGGCCGGAAACAGCGTCCGTGTCAAACACGCGGCGATCGGCATCGCTTCACCCACGATATGGCCCACCGATTCGGTGTGGGTGCCGTTGCAATGGGGCACGAGCCGTAGCTCCGCGACGTTGCAGCTCCCGCCCTGGGTGGTGTCACCCACGAAGCCCCCGATCGCGAGCGGCGCCGCGCTCGCCCGAGGCGCGCCGAAGTAGCTCGGCTGCGCGCCGCCGAAGGCGAGCGGGATTGCGAGGCTTATTGGGTTATCGAGTTTGACCCTATAGCGTCGGCCACTCAAAGTGATGTGCATGTCCATCAGCCGAACCCGTCCTTGGGGAGATCGAGCCATTCGAGCGCCGTCCCGTGCAGCAGACGAGCGTTCGTCTCTTCATCCAACCCGGCCGACTCGATGAGCTTCCCCGGTTCGGCCTCGCCGAGTGGGAACGGATAGTCCGATCCCAGTGCGATGCGCTCGGCCCCCATGAGATCGAGCAGGTAGCGCAACATGCGCGGATCATGCACCAGAGAATCCAAGTAGATGCGGGATAAGTAGGCGCGGGGATTATTTGGATTGTCCACGGCACAGAGATCGGGCCGCACCTTGTAGCCGTGCTCGATGCGGCCAATGGTCGCTGGAAAGGCGCCCCCGCCGTGGGCGAAAGCCACCCGCAGGCCTGGTAATCTTTCCAGGACGCCGCCGAAAATCATGGAGCAGATCGCGAGCGCGGTTTCGGCCGGCATGCCCACCAGCCAGGGAAGCCAGTACTTGGACATGCGCTCTTTGCCCAGCATGTCCCAAGGGTGCACGAACACGGCGGCGCCGAGCTGTTGCGCCGCCTCGAAGACTGGAAATAGATGTGCGTCATCCAGGTTCCAATTATTGACATGCGAGCCAATCTCGATCCCGGCCAGCCGCAACTCGCGCATGCAGCGTTCCATCTCCCCGATGGCGAGCTCGGGGTCCTGCAGCGGTACGCTCCCGAGACCCACGAAACGCTTAGGGTGGGCTTCGATCACACCGGCGATGTGATCGTTGAGAAGACGGCAGAGGTCATGGGTATGTTCCGGCTTTGCCCAGTAACTGAACATCACCGGCACCGTAGAGAGAACCTGTACATCCACCCCGCTGAGCTCGCACTCGCGCAGCCGCGCCTCCGGGTCCCAGCAATTCTCCCCGATCTCGCGGAAGACCTCGCCGTCCCTCAGCAGGCGCGCATGCCCGCAACGCATATGCTCAAGCTGTATGAAACCTCCGTAACCGTAGCGCTCATTAAGATCGGGCCAACGCGGAGGCAAGATGTGCGTATGGATGTCGATCTTGAGCATCGACCGCTACTTCCCTGGCACCGCCATCACCGCGCCGCAGCGCGCACAGGTCCTGTGTTTTCGGCTTGAAAAAAAGCGCTCGAAGACGGGCGGGAAATCTCTTTCGATGTTGTGCAGCTGAAAGAACTCTTCATAGAGGAGCGCGTGGCACTGGTCGCAATACCACTGCAGTCCGTCTTGCTCGTGGGGGAGGCGCTTACGCTCGATGACGAGGCCGACGGTGTTGGCGTAGCGTTGCGGAGAATGGGGAAGCTTGGGCGGCAGCAGAAAGATTTCGCCTTCGCGAATCGCGATATCGACCACCATGCCGCCTTGGATGGTTTTGAGCAGCATATCGCCCTCAAGCTGGTAGAAGAACTCCGGCCCTTCATCGACGTGGTAGTCCTTGCGGTTATTGGGACCGCCGACGACCATGACGATGAAGTCGCCTTCCTCGAACACCTGCTTGTTGCAAACCGGTGGTTTCAAGAGATCGCGGTGCGTGTCGATCCAGCGCTGGAAATTAATCGGGGGTGAAAGTCCTTGCATGGCGCGTCTCCGGCGGATTTAATCTATGGTCGCGATGCATTTCAATTCGATGGCGATTGGGGTCGGCAGGCGGTTCACCTCTACAGTGGTGCGGCAAGGCCCGTGATCGGTGAAATACTGCGCATACACTCGATTATAGGTCTCAAAATCACGTTTGAGATCGGTCAGAAACACCGTGACATCGACCAGGCGATCCCAGCTTGAGCCGGCCTCCTCGAGCACGGTTCTGACATTCTCGAACACCGCGCGGCATTGGATCTCGATGTCGTAGTCAACGATATTTCCGTTGGCATCGAGCGTGACGCCGGGGATGGT
>JBOIDM010000223.1:0-3769 GCA_050740575.1 Gammaproteobacteria bacterium | reverse complement strand
GGTCCATCTCGGCCGGGAGCTGGTTGACAAACAGCATAGCGAGCGGCAGGCGCATGTGAAGGTCTCGGATGAAGTAGGCGACCGCTTCATCGATCGTTCCCGGCTTGGATATCGTCGCGTAAACGTTCTGCGGCGTGGTAAATACCGTGATTTCCCGGCCGTCGAAGAGGACCAGGCGCTGGTCACCGTTGCTCTGCTCGGCCTCGATGCGCATGGCGTTGGGGCGGCTCAGGGTAAGTTTTCGAACCTCCCCAAACTCGATCTTTTGACCGGAGTCCTGGAGCACATCGTAGTCCGAGCGAATGGTTACGCTGAAACGCTGGGTCTGGGACACAAACTTGGCCATCCGCATCAGAATCGCTTTGGCATCGGTCGGCTCAGCAGTCGTTTCGGCTCCCGACACGGTTGCTATTTGCGGTTCTGTCCGGATCGCCGCCTCCTCCGTAGCACAGCCAGACAGAATCGACGCACACAGCACGGTGGCGATTCTTGGGTACCATTTTGACTTCATGGGTTTGCTCTCCTATTTAAGAAGCGTCATTTTTGACTTGGCCGGGCCGCACTCGTCTCCGCGTGTTTGGCAAATTTGCAATGTTGCGCTTATCAAGGCTGATCATGGATGGACCGTAGCAGGAATCGTCGATGGTGATGTTGATTTGGATCAACACCCGGGCTCCCTGGTTTCTACAGTATAGCCGGGCCTTGAATCTAAAAATATACGAGGCGCGACACTCACGCCGAGGAAATCGTACCGTGCTTCGCCGGGCTCGTTTCGATCCGTTAAATCGTACTGACAAGAATTACCGCTAGGCAACAGGAAATAGATTTGGCATAGTAGTTACCTACGAATGATTTGGGGAGGTGTTTCGTGAATTCTAATAAATGGTTGCGTACCTTCACATCCACTATGGTTATCACGACCGGCCTGCTTATGGCGGTTTCGGCTTCGGCAGATCCATGCAGGGGCTCGGTCGAACAGTCCGCACTCAATACCCGCGCCTTACAAACCGAGCTGATGGTAGCCGCGCTTTCCTGTGGTAATAAAATCCACTATAACGCCTTCGTAAAAAAATATCAGGGCGATCTAGTCAAACATGGGCGATCCCTGCAGTCGCTCTTTCAACGAAAACACGGTGCTGCGGGACGGAAAAACCTAAACACCTTTATCACACGGCTGGCCAACGAAGCTTCGCACCGCAGCAGTGTTACACACGCGGCGTTCTGCGCCAATTCGTCATCGCTCTTTGATCGGTTGTTGAATGCGGGGTCCGTGAAATTGGAGAAACTACTCGAAAGCTCCACCACCTCTTCTAGTCACGAATTTGCACCCTGCGGCGGAACGGTCAATACGGACGGAAAGCGCATCGGCTACAGCTTTTCTGACAGCAAAACAATAGTCAGCGATAATCTGAAGGGACCGAAGTAACGCAGGGTCTCGCCTTCCGCGCGGTGTATCGAGGCTGGGCGCCTCTATCGAAGCGGCGCTATTCGACTACAACCGCTTCGAGGATCGCTAACCGCGGGCGAAAAAATCTACCGTGCTAACGACGCGCTAACGGCCTTGTTGCCCCTGCTGGTATCCTTGTTGGTAGGCTCTTTCCTCCGACTGCTTGTGCTGGTCATAGAGGTAGCCGCCCAGGAGGCCGGTGGCCGCACCGATCCCTGCTCCCAGCGCGGCATTCCCGGCCATCGCCCCAATGATGGCACCGCCCGCCGCACCCATGGTGCCGCCGCTCAGTGTCCGTTGCTGCGTTGAGGTCATCCCCGCGCAACCCGCCAATCCGATCGCCAAGCTCAGGTGACCGAAGTCAACTGCGGGAGAATCGAAAGCCTCTATGCACTGGTTATTCGACCCGATTCACTTGCAATGCGTTGCAACGACGGGGTCCATGTCTTGGCGGCCGATCCCGTACGTGATCAGGGCGATCACCCGTTCCTCGTTGTCGTACTAGGCAACTAGGCCCTCCACGGGATAGGCTATTAACGCATTCGTTTTCCAACAAATAGAGGAACCAACGTCCATGCTAAAGACGCCACCTACATGCCAATACGACGACGCGCTCGGATTCCCCGAGAGAATTGACTCACACCCCGAGAGAACGCCGTTACTCCTGCACGCCAATCGTCTCCCACCGGGGGCAGCGCAAGCACGGCCGTTCAGAGTCGTAGCGCTATCGAGCCTGTGCACTGTGCTTGTCGCCGCTTGGTATGCGAGCGGTACGGTGCTGTTCGCGGCGGAGCGCTACGAAGCCCCGCCGATATTCCAGGCGTCGAAGCTCCTTCCTCCTGGTCTGGTCAAGGGGCCTAACCACCAAGTTGACGAGCGAGTGGTGAACGACGGTTACATGAATCACTACCAGATCCATACGCGCTTTGGAGACCTCGATGCGACGTCCACGGCCGAGCTCAAGATCCGCGTCGACGAGGCCAATGCATTGGCGGCCATGGAGAAGGTGAAGGGCACGAAGGAGTTTAGCCGTTACCTCGTCCAAGGCGGCAAGGACACCTTGGCGGGAGCCAAGGCCCTCATCACGAGCCCCGTCCAAACCGTGAGCGGCGCTGTCTCGGGTGTCGGAAAGCTCTTTGAGCGCGCCGGCAATACCATGTTCGGTGACCCACCGAGCGATACCGAGGACAATCGGCTCGAGAACCTCATCGGGTTCTCGTCCACCAAGCGTGACTATGCGGCGGAGTTCGGCGTCGATCCCTATTCCTCGAACCCGGTGCTACAGGAGCGGCTCGACGAGATCGCCTGGGCTGGTTATGGAGGCAAGATCACGGCGAGCGCCGCGCTCTCGTTGGTATCGGGCGGGGCCGGCATTGCGATATCGACGTCCAAGATGAGCAATTGGCTCGAGGGGGTCCCCCTCAAGGCGGCGCCTTCGGACCTGCGCGCCAGGAATCGCAAAAACCTGGCCGCCATGGGTGTCGACCCCCAAGTTTCCGACCTCTTCCTATCCAATACCGTGTATTCGCCGGTCCAGCAGACCAAGCTCGTGAACGCGCTCACCGAGATGCAGGGGGTGGCCGACCACGGCCAGTTCGTGAAGTTCGCCGTACTCACACGCGATGCCGACGTTGCGTTCTTCCGGACGCGGCAGGCCGCAATGTACGCGCGCTTTCACAAGCGTGTCTCCAGAATCAAGCAATTCGTACCGGTCGGGGATCTGGCCGCGGGGCGTCTTGCCGATGGGACCCTGATCTTTTGTGCGCCGCTCGATCACTTGGCTTGGACCCAAACAATGGCGAACTATGTCCTCGCAGCCAACCAGAATGTGACAGCCGCACCCGGCATTAAGGCGAAACAACTATGGGTCGCGGGCACAGTGAGCCCACTGGCCGCGGCGGCGCTCGAACAGCACGGTTGGAAGATCCAAGAGCGCCAGGAGGGGAAGCTCATCGACTGATGCTCGCAAGAGAACTTTCAGGGGTAAAATCACAGCATGAAGATTCAGAATTGATCCAAATCAACACGGACAACAAGCGATGCTCGTAGCTTGTCCTCTCCAGAGCACCGACTGTCGTGGTGCTGGATTTCTATCTGTTTTGGGACGCGGCACCCGGCCAGCCGCCGAGTCCGCTCGGGCCACTGGTGGCCCCGGGGCGAGAGCCGAGGGTTACCGTGTCAGCCCAGATCGTTGGCGCTCTGAAGGAATACGATCCAGATTCGAGCTGGGAATTGGTAGAGACTGGGGAGTAATCGGAAATTCTTCTGGCTAGGCCACGTTCCAAAAAAAGACGCCGCTCTAGGGCGGCGTCAGCACGTGAG
>JBOIDM010000222.1:0-3057 GCA_050740575.1 Gammaproteobacteria bacterium | reverse complement strand
GGCTGCGCTACGCCCCGAAAGGGGGATTGTACTCCGCCGCCGGCGTGCTGCCCATCACCGCCGCAGGATATCGAGCACTTCCTCGAGCTCGATTCGCAACTGGCGGATGATTTGTTGGCTCACGCTCGAATCGGCTTTCAATTCGTCCCCCGAGAGCCGCTGCCGTGCCCCGCCGATGGTAAATCCTTGTTCGTACAGGAGACTGCGGATCTGCCGGATCAGGATCACATCCTGCCGCTGGTAGTAGCGCCGATTGCCGCGGCGCTTGATCGGTTTCAACTGCGGAAACTCCTGTTCCCAGTAGCGCAGCACATGGGGCTTAACCGCGCAGAGATCGCTGACTTCACCGATGGTGAAATAGCGCTTTCCCGGGATGACGGGCAGTTCGTTATTGTTCGATGCTTCCAGCATACGCTTCAACCCGCGCCTTTAATTTCTGTCCTGGCCGGAACGTGACCACCCGGCGAGCGCTGATCGGTATCGGCTATCCGGTTTTCGGATTGCGGCCGGGACGCCGGTTCTTCTTTCTGAGATCGAAATTTCCGAACCCGGAAAGCTTGACCTGTCGTCCGCTTTCCAACGCCGCCCTGACTTCCTCGAAGAATTGTTCCACCAGCTCTTTAGCCTCGCGCTTATTCAAGCCAACCTCTTCGTAAAGCTTGACCGCCATCCCAGCCTTGGTCAGCGCTGTGTTCATATCCTTTTCCTCGTTAGACACTGCAAATTACCCCTCACGCCTGACTGGGCGCTTAGCTCCGCAACGTGACCTCGAACCGTTCCTGCAATCGTTTTAAGACCCGCTCGACCGCCTTATCGACTTCAGCGTCCGTTAGAGTGCTTGAAGTCCCTTGAAAGATCAAGCCCAAGGCAATACTTTTTTTCTTCGGATCAATACCTTCGCCCTGATATAAATCAAACAACTGGAAGTCCCTTAGCTCATTTGGCGCTGTTTGCGCGACGCATCGCATCAGCTCGGCCGCCGCCACGTCGCGATCCACCAACACGCTAATATCGCGCCTAACCATCGGTAGTTTTGAGATAGGGCTGAACCGCGGGACCGCTCCGTGGGTGAGAACATTTAAGTCGATCTCGAAGAGAAATACCGGTTGCTCCAGTCCAAGGACCGCAGCCAGCTCGGGGTGCAGGGCGCCGAAGGTGCCTAGGGATTGGTTCCCTTTGTGAACCCGGCTCGCCCGGTAAGGATGTAAGGCGGGGTGCACGGCGGGTTGATATGAAACTCTTTCGGGCGTGTCGTCGAGGAGCGCCGAGAGCGCCTCGACATCGCCTTTAATATCAAAAAAATCAGCCTCCCGCTTGGGCTCGGCCCATTGCTCCGGATACTGGAGACCCCAGAGTACGCCCCCCAACATCGGTCGCTGGTCGACCCCGCCTGGCCCGCGGATGAAAGTCAACCCGCTCTCGAACAAACGCACACGATCGCATTGACGGTTTTGGTTGTATTTGAGCGCTTGCAGGAGCCCGGCCCAGAGGCTCGTCCGCATGACCGCCATATCGCTAGCAATCGGGTTCGCCAGCACCACGGGTTCGAGATCGGGTGTGAGGCGCGCCTGCACGGCTGGATCCACGAAACTATAGGTAATCGCCTCCTGATAACCGCGCTCGACCAAGACCTGGTGGATGCGGCCGAGATCGATCGCGGCCTCTGGGCGCGCACGCATGCTCATAAGCTGCCGGGCCGGTTGTCCGGCGATAGTCTCGTAGCCGCGGATGCGTGCCACTTCCTCGACGAGATCGGCTTCAATCGTCAGATCGAACCGGAAGGAGGGCGGGACGCAGTCCCAAACATCATCCCCGCCGCTCACCCGCACCCCCAAGCGAGTCAGGATAGTTTCCACTTCTTCCGCCGCGACTTCCGTTCCCAAAACCCGCGCGATGCGGCTGGCCCGTAATTTTATCGCCTGGCGCCGGGGAAGAGATTCCGCGTAATACCGGTCCACCACGGGGCCCGGATGACCGCCGCAGACCACCACCAAAAGCTCGCTCGCGCGCTCGATGGCGCGCACTTGCAGCTCAAAATCGACGCCGCGCTCGAAGCGGTGTGAGGAATCGGTTTGCAGCCGGTAGCGGCGCGCTTTGCCGGCCACGCTCGCCGGTGAGAAAAAGGCGCTTTCCAGGAACACGGCGCGGGTGGACCCGGTAACCGCCGTCTCCACCCCGCCCATGATCCCCGCCAGGGCCACCGGGTGCCCGGCATCCGCGATCACCAAAGTGTCCGCATCCAGCTCCAGCGTCTGTCCGTCGAGGAGCGCGAGCCGCTCTCCCTGATGGCTAAAGCGCACGACGATGGCTCCTTGAAGCTTATCGAGATCGAAGGCGTGCATCGGTTGTCCAAGCTCCAGCATCACAAAATTGGTAACATCGACAACCGGACTGATGCTGCGTAGACCGCCGCGGCGCAGATGTTCGCGCATCCAGAGCGGCGTCTCGGCCTGTGGATCGATCCCGCGCACCACCCGGCCCGCGTAATGTGGGCAGGCTGCCGGGACGGCGATTGTAATCGGCCAAACCTCATCGGTTCCGAGCGCGATCCGGTGAGGCGCGGGGCCATGGATAGGACATCCATACAGCACACCGATCTCGCGCGCGAGCCCAGCTACCCCCAGGCAGTCACCTCGATTGGGGGTAAGAGCCACCTCAAGCGCCTGGTCCGCGAGCGCCAAGGCATCCCAAACATCCGCGCCGATCGGCACCGTGAGCGGAAGCTCCAGGATACCCTCGCTGGTCCCGGCCAATCCCAACTCCTCCGCGGAGCACAGCATGCCCTCGGAAATCACTCCCTCGAAGGACGCGCGTTCGATGATCCTGCCGCCGGGCAGACTAGCGCCCAGGCGTGCGAAAGGGACGCGCATGCCCGGACGCACGTTGCTGGCACCGCAGACGACCACTGGCGTGTGTTCTCCGCAACTCACGGCGCAGACGCGCAGGTGCGTGAGCGTCGGGTGCGGGTGGAGCGCTTTGATTTCGGCCGCAACGACACCCCGAAACTCCGCGGCCACCGGTTCCACCGAGTCGACCTCCAACCCCGCCAGGGTAAGG
>JBOIDM010000221.1:0-3730 GCA_050740575.1 Gammaproteobacteria bacterium | reverse complement strand
TCTCGGCACAGTACAATGCTGAGCATTGGAGCTTGACGGGGGAGTATGCCCGGCGACCGATCAAAGACGAGGGATTCTCGACGGATTTTCTGGAATTTGACTCGGAAATATTGGGCGAGAGCTATTACATGCAGGGTATTTACCGGCTGGATCCGTACTGGGAGTTTGTCCTGCGTTACGATGTATTGTACGGCGACGTGGATAATCGAGATGCCGACGGCTCGTTCGCCAAGGACTGGACCTTAGGCGTGCGTTACAACTTTACCCCCTCGTTGATGGTGCGGGCCGAGTACCACAACGTGAACGGAACCTTGTGGTTGTTTCCGCAGGACAACCCGGATCCCTCTGCCACCGAATCGCAGTGGCACCTCGGCGCCCTACTGCTTTCCTATCGGTTTTAGGGGATCAACCATTCGACCTGCATCACGGGGTGCCTGAGCTATAAAATGGCAGACCCCGATTAACCCAAGGGGCGCCCGCCCAATCACCGGGTCATTCTTACCGAGGTTGACCGGTACCGGTAACACCGCGCTCGCGGAGCAGAAGCGCCCCTGCTTAGTCGAGATTGGCGGTTTTATGCAGGGGTGGCGGTGCTGATCCTGTCCTTGGCAATGCCGCTGTTCGCTTACTTCGTTCATACGCTGGGATTAGCCGTTGCGCCATCCGCTGTCATCGCGGGGCTCTGGATCGTGGACGGTTTCGCAGAGAGGAAGTTTCGGAATCAGGGCGCGTATTGGTCAACGGGGCTCCCTTGAACCCAGTTTGCAATCGGCCCCGCCTGTGGGATTATGGTCTTCATGACGCCACAGGAAAGCTATCAACAGGATCTACTTCGCGAGGATTTTTCACCGGATCCAGCTCAGCTCGAAGCCATACGCCACGCACAGCGGCTATTTGACGATCTGCTCGCCTCCACGCCGCGTGCGAGCGGCTCTGGGCGGTCGCCTTGGGCGTTCCGGCGCGGCAGCGCCGGCGGCAAAATCAAACCACTGAAGGGGATCTATTTTTGGGGCAGCGTCGGGCGCGGTAAGACCTATGTCATGGACACCTTGTTCGAATGCCTCCCATTCAGCGACAAGCTGCGTGCGCATTTTCACAGCTTCATGCTGGGGATCCACCGTGAACTAAAGGGCCTCGATCATGTGCGTAATCCGCTCGATAGCGTTGCGAAGCGCTTAGCGGCGAGCACACGCGTCCTGTGCCTTGACGAGTTACACGTTGGTGATATTACGGATGCGATGTTGCTGGGGAATTTTTTTCGCGCCGCCTTCGAGCGAGGGATTACTTTAGTGGCGACCTCGAATGAAGCGCCCGAGAGCCTTTATTGGGACGGGTTACAGCGTGAGCGCTTTCTTCCGGCCATCGCCCTGATCCAAGCCCATACCGACGTCGTTCACGTCGCGGGAGACGTCGATTACCGCTTGCGTCGCTTGGAACGCGCCCGGATCTACCATTGCCCTTTGGACTCTGCGGCGGACAGCAGCCTGCGGTCGAGCTTCGTTCGCTTAGCGCGAGGGGAGGGTGCCACAAATGCGGCTGTCGAAGTCGAAGGCCGCCCAATCCAGGCCGTGCGCCGAGCGGACGGCGTGGTCTGGTTCGACTTCGATCAGATCTGCGGCGGACCGCGCGCTCCCTCCGATTACATCGAAATTGCACTGTGCTATCAAACGGTCCTGATCGCTAATATCCCGTGCATGAACGATAAGGATAACGATAAGGCCAAGCGCTTTAGCACCTTGGTAGATACGTTTTACGACCGCAACGTAAAGCTTATCGTGTCAGCCGACGCAATGCCGGCGTCACTTTACCGGGGCCGGAGCTTGCAGCGCGTCTTTCAGCGCACGATTAGCCGCCTGGAAGAGATGCAAACTCACGCGTATCTCTCCAAAGAACACCTGCCCTAAATTTCGCCTCGACGACACTGTTGACATCGATAAAGTCATGTAATATGCTGCGACGCAATATTGCTGCATTGCAGCAATATCTAATTGAACTTTGTTTTGATCAAGGAGTTAACATGTATATTGATTTTCTAACTATTACCAAGAGTTACAATGCGTTATGGGTTAAATCGCTGAAAGATCTGTCGCAGATCCATAGCGAGGGTTATCAGAGCCTTGGTAAACACCATGTCGAGGTATTAGAGATTGGTGTTAAAGCGGGTAGCAATCAACTCAAGGCGGTCAGCCAGGCCAAAGATTTCAAGGTCTTCGCAACCGCGCAGAGCGAGTTGATGGCCGCAACCGTCCAGGATCTGCTGGCGGTAGGCGCCAAAGCACGGGATTTGCTGGTTGATTGGAACGCGCAAACCGGCACTTGGTTCGAGAAGTACATCGGCGAAGCCTATAAGCTAGCGGGAGCCAAGACCGCTTAAGATTGCCTCCCACGTTCGCGTAGCCGTCCCCCACGCGGCTACGCGATTTTTTTGTTTCCTGGGAGAGATCACGTCTCAATCCTATTGAACTTTATTATATACAATTAATTAAAAGTAGATATTGATCTTGTATAGTTCATGTAGTATGCTAAGTACATATTATAATAATTTGTAAGGTAAACAGTTAAGAGCCACTCGTCTCATGAACACATTAGAAAGGCGTGCGAACGCTTCAAACGAAGTGGAGATCGCGTCGGTGCTGAGACACCACTATGGCGACGGCGACCTTTATGTGCCGGAGGGGACGCCGGAATCTGTTGTCCATATGGCGATCGCCTTGGGTTACCTGAGTGAAGACGGTTATCTAACGCGTAAGGGGAGGGATCTGCTCGCACAGCATGAATTTTGACGCCTACCGAAGAGGCCGGTAACCTCCGGCAACGACGACACCGCTGCTGCTCGCGTGTTCGTCACCAGCGCCTTGGGGCTGACCGGGTCAGCCCCATTTTTTTGTTGCGCCTTTTGTATTGCCACTTATACTCCCAACTTCGTGGATAACAAGAAAACTGCGAGGTAGCGCATGGCAGGGTATACAACCCAGGATATACGAAACATCGCGCTTGTGGGACACGCCGGAGCGGGCAAAACGACCTTGGTCGAGGCGATATTGGAACGCGTGGGCGCGATTAAGGCCGCGGGCACTGTTGAGCGCGGCAACACTGTCTCCGATTACGACCCCCTGGAGAAAGCGCATCAGCACTCGCTGTATAGCACGGTCCTTGGATTCGATTATCAAGGCAAGCATCTCAATCTCATCGACACCCCGGGATATCCGGATTTCATCGGGCGAGCGCTCTCGGTCCTTCCGGCGGTTGAAACTGCGGCTATCATCGTCAACGCCCAGACCGGCGTGCAGATGGTCACGCAACGCATGATGGAATGGGCGCGCGCGAGGGAGCTTGATCGGCTCATCGTCATCAACCAGATTGATGCCGAAAATGTCGATCTCTTGGGATGTTTGGAGCAGATCCGCCGCATCTTCGGGGACGAATGCCTGCCCATCAATCTCCCCGCCGATAACGGCCGATCAGTCGTCGATTGCTTTTTCGATCCCGCCGGAGAGATCACGGATTTCTCCTCGGTGGAAGAGGCGCATACGAGGCTCATCGACCAAGTCGTCGAGATCGATGACGCGCTCATGGAGCTTTATCTCGAGCAAGGGCAATCGCTCGACCCCGAACAACTGCACGACCCGTTCGAGAAAGCCCTGCGCGTAGGGCATTTAATCCCGGTCTGTTTCGTTTCCGCGCGGACTGGGGCCGGGCTTGCGGAGTTGCTCGATATCCTGGTCAAACT
>JBOIDM010000220.1:0-10956 GCA_050740575.1 Gammaproteobacteria bacterium | reverse complement strand
CCCTGGCAGTCAGTACCCCGGTCAGCTCGGTGGGCGTTATTCCTTCCAAGCTCACACAAATGCGCGGACGCTGGCCCGCACTCGCGCGGGCGCTCGGGATTTCAGGTCAAGAGTTGTCGGCGTTCGTGCAATCGCGGCTGGAGCGCCGCTTCGTTTTACTTAGAAGGCATGTTTCACCCGAGCTTGCCGAGGAGGTGATGCGGCTTAATATCGATGGAGTGGAGCTGCGCCAAGAAATCCACCGGTATTATCCGACGGGAGAAGTGACGGCACACTGCGTCGGGTTTACCGATATCGATGATAGGGGACAGGAAGGTATCGAGCTCGCGTACGACCAAGACCTGCGGGGTGTCTCCGGCTCGAAGCGGGTGATCCAGGACTTGATCGGGCATGTCGTTGAAAACGTGGAAAGCGTGCGTGCGCCTCAGCCGGGCCGCGATCTGGCACTGAGCATCGATAAGCGCGTCCAATACGTGGCCTACCGCGAGCTCAAGGCCGCCGTGCGCGAGCACCAAGCCCGAGCAGGCTCAATGGTGGTGCTCGACGCCCTAACCGGGGAAGTGCTTGCTGCGGTCAATCAACCTTCGTACAACCCGAATAACCGGAAGCAATTGCAGGCCGATTATTTTCGCAACCGAGCGCTCACGGACAACTTCGAGCCCGGCTCGACGATCAAGCCCTTTACCATTGCTTCCGCTTTAGAATCGGGGGCGATCGGTGCCAAGACCATGATCGACACTCGTCCGGGAACCCTGCGGGTTGGACGACATACCGTACGCGATTTACACGATTACGGTCGGCTCGATATGACGGGCATCATTAGCAAATCAAGTAACGTGGGCATCACTAAAATCGCGATGTCGTTAGAACCCGCGCAGCTTTGGGGGATGCTCGCACGGCTGGGATTCGGCGCCGCGACGGGCTCCGGTTTCCCAGGCGAGGCGGCCGGGCGCCTGCAACATTATAGTGAATGGCGCACTATCGATCAGGTGACGCTAGCGTTCGGTTACGGCCTTTCGGTCACGGCATTGCAGCTAGCAAATGCCTATCTGGCTTTCGCGAATGACGGGATGGTGCTACCGGTAAACCTGCTACGGTTGTCGGAGCGGCCCCGCGGACGGCGTGTGATGAGTCGTTCCAGCGCGCAAACGGTGCGGGACATGCTGGAGGCGGCCGTGCACCAAGGCACCGGCGCGTTGGCGCGCATCACCGGCTACAGCGTCGCGGGCAAAACCGGGACCGTGCACAAACCGGCGCACGCGGGAGGCTATGCCGAGGACCGATATGTATCCCTGTTCGCTGGAATGATTCCGGCCAGCCAGCCGCGGTTGGTCGCGGTTATAATGATCGAGGAACCGGCCCGCGGCGGCCATTTCGGCGGACAGGTCGCCGCGCCGGTATTCGCAAGGGTGATGCGAGATGCGACCCGTTTGCTCGACATACCGCCCGATGACATCGCGCCCTTGCCTTCCCCGGATGACCAGTTTCTCACCCGCGTTCATGCGGCGGATTTACCGCCCGTGATCCGTCCATGAACGCCGTAGCGCGACAATCCGGTCAAGTCCTGAGTGACCTCCTCGATGGATTTGGCCGGGTTGCGCCGCCGCACGACCGACGTATCCGAGGGCTGTGTACGGATAGCCGCTCAGCATGCGGGGGTGACTTGTTCTTAGCCTATCCCGGCGTTAATCGGCATGGCGGTGATCATATACGGGAGGCGATACGCGCCGGAGCCGTCGCTATCGCCTTGGATGCCGACTACGACCGGCCTACCTCGTCTGCGGGGCTTATTCCAATCGTGTGGGTGCCACGGCTACGGTCGTGCGTCGGGGAGATTGCCGCACGTTTCTACACGCATCCTTCTCGGCATCTCTTGGCAATCGGGGTGACGGGCACGAACGGCAAAACCTCTGTGGCACACACGATCGCCCGCGTGCTCGATAGAGCTGGAAATACCGGCCCTTGCGGTATCATGGGCACGTTGGGTTGGGGTGGTGTGGATGATCTCACGCCCGCGACACACACCACACCGGATGCGGTGACGATCCAGCGTCAGCTCGCCGATCTGCGTGCTCTCCAAGCGCGCTCGGTGGTTTTGGAAGTGTCCTCCCACGGCTTGGATCAAGGGCGAGTTGCGGGCGTCGAATTTGCTGTTGCGGTGTTTACCAACCTTAGTCGCGATCACCTCGATTACCACGGTGATATGGGTGCTTACGGCGAGGCGAAAAAGTTACTCTTTCAATGGCCAGGGTTGCGGGCAGCGGTGTTGAATCTCGATGATGCCTTTTGCCAGGCGATCTCCGCGGATCTAGCGGCCGACGTTCGTGTGTTCGGTTATACCTTGAACGGTTCCCGTTCGCCCGAGAACGAGTGTATCGTGGGTAGTGCTCTCAGGCTGCACGATCGAGGCTTGTCGCTTCGCATCCGGGTGGGAAGACAAACCGCCGAGATCGAGAGCCCGCTTTTGGGACGGCTCAACGCCTACAACCTACTGGCCTCCCTCGGCGCGTTGCTGGCGGTCGGTGTAACGCTGGAGGAAGCGGCCCGGGAGCTAGCATCGGTGGGGCCGGTTCCCGGGCGGATGGAGCGCATCCCCGCCGGACCTGGGTCGCCTCTGGTAATAGTCGACTACGCCCATACGCCGGATGGGTTGGATCAAGCGCTGATCGCCCTGCGCCGGATTCGAGCCGGAAAGCTTTTTTGTATCTTCGGCTGTGGCGGGGAACGGGACGCCGGTAAACGCCCGCTCATGGGGAGAATCGCCGAAGCCCTGGCCGATTGCGTGATTCTTACGACCGACAATGCGCGGCACGAGGATCCAGCGGCAATCGTTAAGGATATCCGGTCGGGTATGAACGACCCGGATCGAGCACGCAGCGAACCGGACCGGGCGCGCGCGATTGCGTCCGCCATCGAGCAGGCGACTGAAAACGATACGGTATTGATTGCCGGTAAAGGTCATGAAGACTACCAAGACAACGGAGGGGTGCGTAGGCCGTATAGCGACCGTCAGATGGTAATGCAAATTCTGCGCGGGGCTAAATTATGATTCGTATGCGGCTCTCCGAATTGGCCGCTGTTTTGGGCGCCGAGCGCCGCGGGGGTGATATCGAGTTCAGCGGTTGTACGACGGACTCCCGGGACCTGTCACCCGAGGCCTTATTCGTCGCCCTACGCGGGCCTCGATTCGATGGCCATGATTTCGTGGACGCGGCTTTTGAGCGGGGAGCCGCCGCGGCCGTGCTCGAGCATCCGATCGGGGGCCGGCCTTTTGTGGTGGTCCCCGACACGCGCCGGGCGCTTGGGTCCATCGCGGCGCATTGGCGCGGGCGTTTCCGACTCCCACTCGTCGCCGTGACCGGTAGCAACGGCAAGACCACGGTGAAAGAGATGTTGGTGGCGATCCTCTCGCGTTGCGCGCCGGTGCTCGGGACGCAGGGGAATCTGAATAACGATATCGGCGTGCCTTTAACGCTGTTCAACCTTGATGAGCGATACGCCTACGCCGTGATCGAAATGGGTGCCAACCACCCTGGTGAGATCGCCGCATTATGCGAGCTCGCGCAGCCCTCGGTGGCAGTGGTTACCCAGTGTAGCCCGGCCCATCTGAAAGGGTTCGGGTCGATAGAAGGCGTGGCGCGCGCGAAGGGAGAAATCTTTGCCCAATTGGGGTCCGGCGGTACGGCCGTCATTAACGCTGATGATCCCTACGCCGGGCTATGGCGCACGCTCGCCGGTGGCCGCCGGCAACTGAGTTTCGGTTTTGATGCCTCGCCGGATGTCACGGCCACCGCGATTGAATCCACCAGTGTACTGGACGGGAGCAAGTTCCGCCTGCATACCGCGGCCGGGTCTGTCGACGTCCATATCCAATTATTGGGGCGTCATAACATCAGCAATGCCTTGGCGGCCGCCGCGAGCGCGTTGGCTCTTGGTATCGGGCTCGGAGACATCGCCGCGGGCTTGCAGTCGATGCGCGCCGTCCAAGGTCGATTGCAGCCGCGCGCCGGCCGCCGTGGAACACAGGTATTCGACGATAGTTACAACGCCAATCCCGGCTCGCTCAAAGCGGCCCTCGAATTCTTGGCGAGCTGCCCCGGGGAGCAATGGCTGGTGCTCGGTGATATGGGAGAGCTCGGCCCCGAGGCAGCGGGTTACCATCATCAAGCGGGCGTACTGGCACGCCGTCTCGGCATACAGCGCTTGTATGCGACCGGCGATCTGGCGCGCGCGAGCGTGGACGGATTCGGGCCTGGTGGGCGGTTTTTCACGACAGTCGATACGCTCGTTGAATCCTTAGACGGCGATCTCCATCCACAGGTCACAGTACTAGTGAAGGGTTCGCGGTCGATGCGCATGGAGCGGGTGGTGGGCTTCCTGCAGCAGAACGGGGCATAGGCGTGTTTCTCTACCTCACCGAATTTCTGGCGGAATTTAATAGTGGATTCCGGGTTTTCCAATACCTGACCCTGCGCACCATCCTCGGGGTTCTGACGGCGCTCGCAATCTCGCTGCTCGTCGGGCCGATCATGATCAGGCGTTTGACGCACCACCAGATCGGCCAAAGCGTACGTGACGATGGTCCGCAAAGCCATCTTGCGAAATCGGGTACGCCCACGATGGGTGGGTTACTCATTTTGACCTCCATCGTGGCCAGCACTTTATTGTGGTCGAATTTGGATAATCGGTTTATGTGGGTTGCCTTCATCGTAACCCTATCGTTCGGAACCATCGGCTGGGTGGATGACTACCGCAAGGTGGTAAAGCGCCAATCTAAGGGTCTCTCGGCGCGAGAAAAATATCTCTGGCAATCGTGCGCGGGTTTAGGCGCCTCGCTATTTCTCTATCTTACCGCGGGATCACCCACGGAAACGCAGCTCATCGTGCCGTTCGTCAAGGCCGTGGTAATCGATCTCGGGTGGTTTTTCGTGCTGTTCAGTTATTTCGTCATCGTGGGGACCAGCAATGCCGTGAATCTCACCGATGGCCTGGATGGTTTAGCGATACTCCCCACGGTGATGGTAGCCAGTGCCCTGGCGATATTCGCGTACGTTGCCGGGAACGTGAAAATTTCCGCTTACCTGGGTGTTCCCTATGTGCCCGGGGCGGGGGAGCTTAGCGTTTTCTGCGGCGCGATCACGGGGGCCGGGCTTGGCTTTCTCTGGTTTAACACCTATCCGGCGCAGGTGTTCATGGGTGATATCGGGGCGCTGGCCCTCGGCGCCGCCTTGGGTATCGTCGCCGTGCTGGTGAGGCAAGAACTGGTGTTGCTGATCATGGGTGGGGTATTTGTGATGGAAACCGTCTCGGTGATCCTGCAGGTGTCGTCTTTTAAGCTTACCGGGAAACGTATCTTCAACATGGCCCCTTTGCACCATCACTTCGAGCTTAAAGGATGGCCCGAACCTCGGGTGATTGTCCGGTTCTGGATTATCACCGTGATCCTCGTGCTGGTGGGGCTCTCCAGCCTCAAGATCCGCTAGTCATGGGCGTCTCAATGGCGACTCACGAAATAACGCAGGTCGCCGGCACCGTCATCGTAGGTCTGGGGGTGACAGGTTTATCGATTGCGCGTTTTCTTGCCAACCGCGGCGTGCCGTTTGCCGTCACGGACAACCGCGAAAACCCGCCCGAGTTGAGCGCGTTTAAAAGCGAATTCCCGCACGTACAGCTTGCTTCTGGCGGGTTTGACGAGAGCTTGTGCACGCAAGCAGAGCGGTTGTTCGTGAGCCCCGGCGTGGCGTCGCGCGAGCCGATTATCCAAACAGCTCGCAAGCGCGGTATCGAGGTTGCGGGCGATATCGAACTGTTTGCGCGTTATAGGCGTGCTCCGGTCGTCGCGATCACCGGCACCAACGGAAAGAGCACAGTAACCTCGCTGGTCGCCGCGATGGCCGAGGCGAGCGGATTGGAGGCGCGTGCCGGAGGCAACCTAGGAACACCGGCATTGGCATTGATCGACGATACCGAGCCCGATATTTATGTGCTCGAGCTTTCGAGCTTTCAACTGGAAACAACCGCGTCGCTCACCGCCGAGGCCGCCGTCGTGCTTAACCTGACACCCGACCACATGGATCGTTACGCCTCGTTGGATGACTACGCCCGCGCCAAACAACGTATCTACCGTGGAATGGGCGTGATGGTCATGAATGAGGATGATGACCGCGTCGTCGCGATGATCGCGGCGAGCCGGCGCGCGATCGGTTTCAAGCTCGGGACTCCGCGTGGGCAGGGATTCGGGGTCCGGGAGCGCCGGGGTGAGCCCTGGCTAGCGCAAGGTGGCGATGAATTGTTGCCGGTTTCCGCGCTGCGGATTCGCGGGCGGCATAATATCGCCAACGCACTCGCGGCCTTGGCGCTAGGGACCGCGATGAGCTTGCCCAGGCAGGGTATGCTTAACGCGTTGCGGGAGTTTCGCGGTTTACCGCACCGGTGTGAGTGGGTCGCGCGGATTCGCGGGATTGATTGGTATAACGACTCCAAGGGTACCAACGTGGGTGCCGCCTGCGCCGCGATTCGCGGGTTGGGCGCCACGCAGCCCTTGGTGTTGATAGCGGGGGGCGATGGCAAAGGTGCGGACTTTCGCCCGCTCTCCGATGCGGTATCCGCGCACGTGCGGGCGATAGTGGTCATGGGGCGCGACGCCCCGCGCATCAAGTCCGCGCTTGCCGAGGCGGTGCCACTGCTGGAGGCCAAGGATATGCAGGAGGCGGTGTCCCAGGCCGCGCAACTCGCGGTTCCAGGGGATGCAGTCCTCCTGTCACCCGCGTGTGCGAGCTTCGACATGTTTCGTAACTATGCCGAGCGCGGAGACGTGTTTATGCGCGCCGTTAACGGACTGGTTGCGCAGTGAACCAAGCCGTTTTTCAAGCATTGCCTCGGACCTTACCCAGGAGTTCCCGGCCGCGGGCGACCTACGATCCCTGGCTGGCCGGGTGTTTCGTGCTCCTATTGGCACTCGGACTGGTCATGGTCGCCTCCGCCTCGGTGACCATCGCCGATCGCGATCATCACGATCCCTTCTACTTTTTATGGCGGCAGATAGCGGCGGCGATTATCGGGCTTAGCGGCTGCTTCCTGGCCGTGCGCACGCCGTTAGCCACGTGGGAGCGTTTAGGTGCGTTATCGCTTTTTATGGCATTGTTGCTGTTAATTGCGGTGCTGGTGCCGGGCTTAGGGCGAGTTGTCAACGGCAGCATGCGCTGGATCCGTCTCGGACCGGTGTCGTTTCAGGCCTCCGAGCCCGCGAAGCTTTTCGTCATCATCTATCTGGCGAGCTATCTCGTTCGCCACGAACACAAAGTCCGATCGACCTTCGCGGGAATGATGAAGCCGTTCTTGGTGTTGACGCTCGTTGGTGGTTTGTTGCTCTTGGAGCCTGATTACGGCGTCACTGCGGTATTGTTCGCGACGGCTTTAGGTATGCTATTTCTCGGCGGGGTCCCACTGACGCGCTTCCTCGGGTGGGGAGCGGTGGCTGTTACCGCGTTAGTTGCGCTTGCGATGCTCGTGCCTTATCGACTCGAACGCTTGATGACGTTCATGGATCCGTGGGCCGACCCATATGACCGCGGATTCCAGTTAACGCAAGCGCTCATCGCGATCGGGCGCGGTGAGTGGTGGGGTGTCGGACTTGGGGGTAGCATCCAGAAGTTATTTTATCTTCCCGAGGCACATACGGATTTCATATTTGCCGTGTTGGCGGAGGAATTGGGGCTGATTGGATCACTGGTCGTGATCGCCGCCTACACCCTGGTGGTCTGGCGCGCCGTCGTGATCGGCGGCCAGGCGCAGCGCGCAGGTCAGCCCTTCGCCGAGCACCTTGCCTATGGGATCGGTTTGCTCATTGGACTGCAAGGATTTATTAACATAGGAGTGAACATGGGTGTGCTGCCCACCAAGGGGTTGACGCTGCCCTTGGTGAGCTATGGGGGCAACAGCATGATCGTGACCTGCGCTGCGTTCGGGGTCTTATTCCGGGCCGAGCGTGAAGCGAGGGTTCGGTGCGATGGCGGGTAGACCGGTGCTGATGATGGCCGGCGGTACGGGCGGACATATATTCCCAGCCCTAGCGGTCGCCGAACGGCTACGCGAGTTGGGCATACCGCTGATCTGGCTCGGGACCCGGGGCGGGTTGGAAGCGACCATTGTGCCTAAGGCGGGTTTCGATCTCATTACCATCGCCGTATCCGGGTTCCGGGGCAAGGCGCTGATCAAGCAGGTCATAGCACCGCTACAGATCGTGTTCGCACTGTTCCAGTGTCTCGTGCTCTTGGTACGCCGACGGCCCGCGGCTGTCGTCGGTATGGGTGGATTCACAAGCGGGCCCGGAGGTATAGCCGCCTGGTTATTGCGGATCCCGCTGATCATCCACGAGCAGAACGCGGTGGCGGGACTCACGAACCGCTTATTGTCGCACTTGGCTACCCGGGTGCTGGAGTCCTTCCCCGGCACCTTCGCTCGCGTCAGTACTGCGGTACACACGGGTAATCCGGTGCGCCGAGAAGTATTAAATGTCAGCCGCTTAACGCACGCTCAGACGGAATTGCGGATTTTGATCCTCGGTGGTAGTCAGGGCGCCTTGATTCTCAACCGCGTCGTACCCGAGGCGATCGCGCGCCTGGGATGCCCGGCGGTCCGGATATGGCATCAGGTTGGTGCTTCCGATCACGGCGCTACCGGGCAGCGCTACACGGCCTTTGGGGTGCAGGCCAAAGTCGATGTATTCATTGACGACATGGCCGCGGCCTACGCATGGGCGGACATCGCGATCTGCCGTGCCGGTGCCTCTACGCTGTTTGAGCTTGCGGCCGCGTCCATCCCCGCGATTTTGGTTCCGTATCCTTCGGCCGTGGACGATCACCAAACCGCAAATGCGCGTTTCTTGGCCGATCGCGGCGCGGCGATACTCATACCGCAGCCGCAATTCAACGAAGCGTGCTTGGCGGACGTGTTGAGGACACTGGGAGATGCCCCTGAACGCTTGCGGATCATGGCGGCCCGTGTACACGAGATCGCCGCGTTAAATGCCACCGCGCGGGTCGTTGATCTATGTGTGGAGGCGGCGCGTGGTTGAAAGCGAAAGCACAACGATGCGTCGGGTGAAGACCATTCACTTTGTCGGGATCGGCGGGGCCGGTATGAGCGGGATCGCCGAGGTTCTTCACAACCTCGGTTATCGCGTTTCCGGTTCCGATCTCCACGATAACGCCAGCACGGAACGACTGAAACGGCTGGGTATCCGTATCCACCTTGGACACCGTCCGGAAAGCATGGCGGAGGCGGACGTCCTGGTCGTATCGAGCGCTGTCGGCGCCGACAACGTCGAGGTACTCGCGGCGCGGGAAAGTAGAATACCGGTCGTGTCGCGCGCGGAGATGCTGGCGGAGATCATGCGCTTTCGCTACGGGATCGCCGTAGCGGGCACCCATGGAAAAACAACGACCACGAGCCTCATCGCGAGTCTATTGGCAAGGGCCGGTCTAGATCCCACCTTCGTGATTGGCGGGCGGCTGAATAGCGTGGCGAGCCATGCGCGGCTCGGGAGCGGGAAATACCTGGTCGCCGAAGCCGATGAGAGCGACACCTCGTTTCTGTATCTCAAACCCGTTATTGCGGTCCTGACCAATATTGACGCCGATCACCTGGGCAGCTATCGCAATGATTTTTCCCGCCTGCGCGGGGCCTTTTTGGAGTTTTTGCATCACCTGCCGTTCTACGGGTTGGCTGTCGTATGCATGGATGACCCGGTCATTAGGGACATCCTAGGGTCCGTGTCGCGGCCGTTGCTGACCTACGGGATCGATACGCAAGCGGACCTACGCGCGGAGGTGCTGTGGCAAGAACGCGGCACCACGCGCTTTCGAGTCACCTCTTTGGAGGGTAACTCGATGGACCTCACGCTCAATTTACCGGGGGTACATAACGTCTTGAACGCGCTGGCGGCGATCGCCGTCGCGCGCGAGCTCAACATCGCCGACGAGGTGATTAAAGCCGGCCTGGAGCGCTTTGAGGGCATTGCCCGGCGATCGCAACTATTCGGCGAGATTCGGATCGGAGAAGCGCGCGCGCTTTTGATCGACGACTACGGTCACCATCCACGCGAGATCGCCGCAACCTTGGCGGCGGTGCGGGCCGGCTGGCCCGATCGGAGACTGGTCGTAGCTTTCCAGCCCCATCGCTATACGCGTACCGTGGACTTGTTCCAGGATTTTGTCGAAGTACTGGCATCCGTCGATACCTTAGTCTTGTTCGAGACCTATGCGGCGGGTGAAACCTACGTCGCAAGCGCTAACAGCCGTGCCCTGTGGCGAGCCATACAGCGCCGCGGCGGTGCCGAAGCGCTGTTGCTCGGTCAACCTTCGGAGCTGGCCGCCGAGTTACCGCGGCTGGTCAGCGACGAGTGCATCCTGCTCACGCTCGGTGCTGGCAATGTCGGCACCATTGCGCCACAACTATGGCGTTTTTACGGCGCCGGGCAAGAGCTGGCGGCAGTATGTTAGCGCGCGTGCCCTCCCAGGGGAGGCGGCATGTGGACTCTCATCCGCCATTGCGAGGCGAGCTACACTACGCCGAGCCCATGTCCAGACATACCTCGTGGCGTGTCGGTGGACCCGCGGATCGGTTCTACGTTCCTGCCGATGTTGATGACCTGGTGGTCTTTATTCGCCGGCTCCCACGCGCGGAACCGGTCTTGTGGGTGGGTCTGGGCAGTAACCTGCTGGTGCGCGAGGGCGGGATCCGCGGAACGGTGATTTGTACAGTGGGTGTTTTCGATAGACTGGAAATAATCCGTGGGGAAACCCTGTGGGTCGGATCCGGAGTTGCGTGCGCGAAGGTGGCTCGCTTTGCCGCAAGAGCCGGTTCCAGGGGCACAGAGTTTTTAGCAGGTGTTCCCGGGACCCTGGGAGGGGCTCTCGCGATGAACGCGGGCGCCTACGGTGGACAGACGTGGGA
>JBOIDM010000219.1:0-5352 GCA_050740575.1 Gammaproteobacteria bacterium | reverse complement strand
CGACCGCCCCGCGAAAGGCCGCGTCGCCTGCATGATCTAATACCGCGCCGAGTTGCCGCGCCACGACCTGCTCCGTCCGGCCGGCCTGTCGCTCGGCCAAGGTCTCTCCCACACAGAGGATCGGAATCAACCCGTGGGCAAGGGCGCGTGCAAACTTTCGCCCCACCAGATCGTCGTCTTCGCCCAGCAGCATCCGGCGCTCGGAATGACCGACGATTACGTGCCGGCAATTATAGTCGCTAAGCATCAATCCCGACACCTCGCCGGTGTAAGCGCCGGACTCCTCGCTCCAAAGATTTTGGGCTCCCAGCGCTATCGCCGTCCCCGCGAGCCTTTCCGCGACACAGGGCAGATACACATACGGGGGGCACACCGCGACCTCGGCGCGCACGCCCGCGCCCATCCCGCGTTTTAGTTCCTCGATGAGAGTTTCAATCGTGGCGCGCGTCCCGTGCATCTTCCAGTTGCCCGCCACCAGCCGAGGTCTCATTCCGGCCATTCCTCTTAAGCTCAAAAGGCCGCCAAGGTTAACTGCTCGCTAAGTGGAAATCAATTTGCGCGAGGCCCACGACGAGCGCACCGGGATCAAGGGCAGGGTACAATGGAAATGCGGCGTCCTGCGAAACTATCTACACCGCGGCGCTCGCGAAGGGGTATTGACCATTAAGGAGGACGCTATGAAATTTATCTATGCTGCGCTCATGACTCTAGCCATGCCGGGCTTCGTCCACGCGGATGGCCGTTATCAGATGTTACCGCTCGGGGATCAAATGGGGATCGGGGCCGAAAAGATCGTCATCTTAGATACCGTGAGCGGACATCTCTGGACCTGGACCGAGCATGCGGCGACGCGCGGTCAAGGCGGTGGCCGCTATCTTATCTACCAAGGCCAAGTCACGCCGGGAACGCAGGCTGGCGACGTGGTCCGAAAAGAAGAGTGGGGCGGGCGCAGCCCGCTCGATGCGCGCTAAGATTAATCTCGTCGAACCAGCCTATCGGTTTGTCGGCAGTTATGGCCAGCTAGGCGGCCTCCGTTTTGAGCCGTGGCGCCATCGCGATAATTTTTTTCACCACGAGATCGCGGCCGTGCTTTGGATCCATCCACACCTGGCCCTCCTTTTTGAGTTGCTTGATCGCGGCACGATAGGCAGAAAAGCTGACCTTTTTGATGCGGTAGGTTTCGCGAACACCCGGTTTATTGATCTCGCTATACAGCTTCACGTATGTATCCCACTCATCGAGCTTGCGCGGATCGTCTCTGGACAAGCGATCCTTGAAATCGCCAATAACGCTTAATGCCTCCTCAAAGCTTAATCTAGTTGGGGCTTTGAGATTGAAATAGTGATAAAACTCCCGTTGTATGGGCGAAGGCGTGCGCCGCTTCTGCCGCGGTGCGCTCTTGCGAGCCGTCTCGGCCGTAGCCGCTGGCCCGGAGGTCTGCGGCGCCGGTCCTCGTGCGGATACGCCGAAGGGGCTCAGGGCCGCCGCATTCGCTTTCCGGATCTCCGCGAGCACCTCGGGCATGGGCCGGCCCTGACCTGCGGTATGGCTAGCCGTCTGCAGCGGCCTGGCCACAGCACCTCCGCGCTTCATCGGTGCAGTCTGTGATTCCGGTTGACCGGCCGGGCGTGGCGCCGATGAGGGTGCGCCGCTACTTCGTTTGGCTTTGGTTTGGTTTTCGACGAACGTAGGGTCGGCCGGCTTATTGGTAATGATGTACACCCAAAAAAGTAACGCGCCAAAGATGCCAAAAGCAATGAATAGATCCATAGTCGCTCCCCCCAAGCTTGATTGACTCACGGTTGTGCTTGATCCATAGCGTTGGGGCGCTATGCCATTGTTGCAGCGAACAAAGTTTTGTGTTGAATACGCTAACTATCCGCCCGGAAGTCTACTCGCATTCTACATAAGCTGCCAACAAGTGAGTGAACGAGCGTTGCTGAACGCTTATAGTTGCTGTACATCAAACAGTGGGCTGAAACCATGCCCGAGCTCCCGGAAGTCGAAACAACGTTACGCGGGATCACACCGTATCTGCTCGGCAACACCGTAGCCGCCGTAGTGGTGCGTGACGGGCGCCTGCGTTGGCCCGTCGCGCCGGAGTTGCGCCGTGAGCTGCCCGGCCAATCGGTGGCTGGGGTGCGGCGGCGCGGCAAGTATCTTCTCATCAAATTTGAGCATGGACATGTCATCCTTCACTTAGGCATGTCGGGTAGTTTACGGATACTCCCCAGCGATACGCCACCGGAAAAACATGATCACTTCGATCTTGTATTGAGTAATGCGATGTGTCTAAGGCTGCGCGATCCGCGCCGCTTTGGTGCCGTACTCTGGACCCGCGACGGTGCGTTAAACCATCCCTTGCTGGCGAATTTGGGACCGGAGCCCTGGGATGTCCATGGTGATTATCTCCATCGACGTGCGCAAGGGCGACGGCAAGCGGTTAAATCCTTTATCATGGACAGCAAAACGGTGGTAGGAGTGGGGAATATTTACGCCAACGAGTCACTGTTCGCGGCCGGCATTCACCCGGCCCGGCCGGCGCGTAACGTCTCGCGACTGCGTTATGCGCGCCTCGCCGCTAGCATCCGCCGCGTGTTGGATGACGCCATCAATGCCGGCGGCACGACCTTGCGCGACTTCGTCGACAGCCGTGGGCGGCCTGGGTATTTTGCTCAAAACCTTGAGGTTTACGATCGCTGCGACCTTCTCTGCCGCCGTTGCGGTGCGCGCATTCGGCAGAAGCGGATCGGTCAGCGCTCGGCGTATTTCTGTAGCATGTGCCAACGCTAACCGCCGCGGCCCGGCAGGACGCGACGTAACCGCACGCGATTTAAATCGACGCCAAGGCCGCCTCCAACCGCTCGGGCGCGGTGACCTCGAGGCCGGCCATTTCGCGCCGCGGGGCGTTGGCCTTCGGGACCAGCGCGCGCCGGAAACCGTGTTTCACCGCTTCGTGTAACCGCTCGCTTCCGTTCGGAACCGGCCGTAGCTCGCCCGACAAGCCCACCTCGCCGAAGACCACCATGTCCGCCGGGAGGGGACGGCCCCGCAGGCTCGACAGCACGGCCAGGGTGACCGCCAGATCGGCCCCCGTCTCGGTGACGCGTATCCCCCCGACCACATTGATGAAAACATCCTGGTCATGGGTCACGATTCCACCATGACGATGTAAAACGGCAAGCAGCATGGCGAGGCGGTTCGGGTCTAAACCGACCGCGACCCGGCGCGGATTGGCGAGGAAGGACTGATCGACCAGGGCCTGCACCTCGATCAATAGCGGACGGCTCCCCTGGCGGCACACCATCACCACGCTCCCGGCGGCGCCTTGAACATGCCGTTGCAGAAAGATCGCCGAGGGATTGGTCACCGGCCGCAAACCGCCCTCGGTCATGGCGAAAATCCCCAGCTCGTGGACCGGCCCGTAGCGATTCTTGGTCGAGCGCAAGATCCGGAAGCGGCTGCTGTCATCGCCCTCGAAATAGAGCACCGTATCGACCATGTGCTCGAGCACGCGCGGCCCGGCGATCACGCCTTCTTTGGTCACGTGCCCGACCAGGAACACGGAGGCGCCGGAATTCTTCGCGAAGCGAATGAGTTGGGCCGCGCTTTCGCGCACTTGACCGACGCTACCCGGCGCCGAGGGCAAGGCCTCCGTAAAAACGGTCTGAATCGAGTCGATGATCATCACCCTCGGCGCTTCTTGCGCAGCCACGCCGAGGATCGACTCCAAGCGGGTTTCCGTTAGGAGCTTGATACACGCGGCATCGATCCCCAGCCGTCGGCTCCGCAGCGCGACTTGTTGGGCCGACTCCTCGCCGCTCACATATAGGCCGGAACACTTCGCTGCGGCCAGCATCTGCAGCAATAAGGTAGATTTCCCGATGCCAGGATCGCCTCCGATCAATACTACGGCGCCCGCCACGATGCTCCCGCCCAAGACCCGGTCCAGCTCTCCCATACCGCTTGGGATCCCGGCCTCGGCGGCGGGAGAAATCGCCTCGATCATGCGGGCGCGGGGCGGCTCTGCACTGTAGCCTCCGGTTTTCGCCGCGTCCGGCCGCTCTGAATAGGCTATTTCAACCAGCGTATTCCAGGCGCTGCAATCGCCGCACTGACCCGCCCACTTGGACGCGAGCGCGCCGCAGCCCTGGCATTGATACGCGAATTTAGCCCTCACTTGGCTCGAGAACCCGCGCCCGGCCACGCACGCCGCACAGCAGCTCGTAGGGAATGGTGTCGGCCCAACGCGCGACTTCCTCCACCGGCAATCCCGCGCCCCAGAACAGCACCGGATCCCCGACGCGCGCGGCCGGAACGGGGCGTAAATCAACGCTCAGCATGTCCATCGAGGCTTTGCCGATCAAGGCAGTTCTTTTCCCGTTCACGAGCACGGGGGTCCCGGGGCGGGCGTGCCGAGGATAACCGTCTCCGTAGCCTAGAGCGACGATGCCGATCGGCATGTTCTCCGGGCAGCGCCAGTTCCCGCCATAACCGACCCCCTCCCCCGCCCGCACGGTCTTGACTGCAATCAGTCGCGAGCTCAAGGACATCACGGGCCGCAAACCTTCCGCGGCGCCGCTGCTATCGGCGAACGGTGAAACCCCGTAGAGCATGATCCCCGGCCGGACCCAATCGGCGTAGGCCGCCGGCCAGGCGAGCAGCGCCGCGGAATTGGCGATACAGCGCTCAGTGCGGATATCCCGGGTGGATTGCGTGAAGCACGCAAGTTGTTTGGGCACCGAGGGATGGCCTCGCTCGTGGGCGCACGCGAGATGCGTCATCAAGCGCACGGGCGGAGCGACGGCGGCGCACCGCTGTAACTCTTCCCACACGCCGTGGACCCGTTCCGGTGCGAACCCCAAGCGGTGCATGCCCGAGTCCGCCTTGAGCCATACGCCGAGTCGATGCTCTTGCGGCATTTCCCGCAACATTGCAATTTGCTCGTCGTGGTGAATGACGATATCCAAAGCCAAACGCCGAATTTCCTGCAACTCCGCCGGCGAGAACGGGCCTTCGAGCAACACAATGGGATGTTTCACCCCGCGATCGCGCAAGTCTTGCGCCTCTTCGAGACAGGCCACTCCGAATGCGTCCGCCGCGGAAAACGCCGCCGCCATGCGCTGCAGACCGTGCCCATAGGCATCGGCCTTGATGATGGCCATTACTTTTTGCCGCGGCGCCAAGGCGCGCACGCGCTCGAGGTTGGCCTTGGCGGCCTCTAAGTCATAGTCGACGCGCGCGGGACGGCTCATCCATAATCCCTCGCCGGCCGCCCGTAGCTCTCGGCGGTAAAGCTCTCAAAGCGCGTGAATTGCCCCAAGAAGGTCATACGCACCGTGCCGATGGGAC
>JBOIDM010000218.1:0-6709 GCA_050740575.1 Gammaproteobacteria bacterium | reverse complement strand
GCTCTATACCCGGGCGATGCTCGCGGACAAGATCGGCCGCATCGATGTATTGGAGCGCGATCTGAAGCACATTCTGGCACGCGAACCTAATAACGCCCGAGCCCTCAACGCCCTCGGTTATTCCCTCGCCGATCGTACTACCCGTTACCAAGAGGCCTATGCGCTCATTAAGCGAGCGTTGGAATTGACGCCGAATGATTTTTTTGTCCTCGATAGCATGGGCTGGGTACTGTACCGTTTAGGGCGCTTGGATGAGTCGGAAGCCTATCTTCGACGGGCGCTCCAGATCCGCAATGACCCGGAGGTCGCGGCGCATCTCGGGGAGGTCCTGTGGGTGCAGGGCGATAGAGCCGAGGCGCGGCGGGTTTGGGACAGCGCGCTCCGGGTAACGCCGGGGGACCCGAATCTACTGAAAGTGATGAGACGGCTCAAGCAGTGAAAGCATGGCATGCCGCGCTTGGGCTGCTCATGCTCGCCGCATGTGCTCAGATGCCGGTCTACCACTTGGGGGGAAACCCGGCCATCGATCTGGCTTGGCAACGCCACCGCGGCGAGATCGATGCCTTGCGGCGCTGGTCGCTCCATGGTCGCGTCGCGGTGCAGACACCCAAAGACGGGTGGCAGGCGGGTTTGCAGTGGCGGCAGGCCGGGGAAAATTTCTCGCTGCGCATCCACGCCCCGCTCGGACAAGGGACCTATGGTCTGGATGGCGATGCGAGCGGCGTCGTCATGCGTACGCCGGACCATAAATCATTAACGGCCCGCAATGCCGAGACCCTGCTCGCGGAGCAGCTCGGGTGGACGCTGCCGGTCGGAGGTCTACATTACTGGGTGCGCGGGATCCCCGATCCCGAGGCGCCGGTCTCCCGGCTTGAGTTGGATCCCTTGGGCCGCATGATCGATCTAGAGCAGTCCGGGTGGCGCATCACTGTTCTGAACTATGGCAGTAGCGGGGCGGTCGATCTTCCGCTCAAGCTCTTCTTGCACAGCGATCAGCTCAAGGTGCGGATGGTCGTGCAAAGCTGGGAGATGGGTTGAAAAATGCTCACCGCGCCCTGGCCCGCACCGGCGAAGATCAACCTATTTCTCCACGTTACCGGGAGGCGCGGGGATGGCTATCACGAGTTACAAACCGTATTTCAATTCCTGGATTGGGCCGATAGCATCGAAATCCATCCGCGCGAGGACGGCCGTATCCGGCGTCTGTCGGAGCTGCCCGGCGTGCCTGCCGACGATGACTTGGTGGTCAAATCCGCGCGGTCTCTACAGGCGGCCACCGGTACCCGTTTCGGCGCCGATCTCAGGATAAAAAAGCGTTTGCCGATCGGCGCCGGACTCGGCGGCGGCAGCTCGGATGCCGCAACTGTGCTCGTGGCCTTAAATCAATTGTGGGGACTTGCCTTGCCCACCGAGGACCTGATCGAAATAGGGGTAAAGCTCGGCGCCGATATTCCCATCTTTATCCATGGCCAGGCGGCGTGGGCGGAAGGAATCGGAGAGAAGCTGACGACACTGCCGCTCGATGAACCCTGGTTTTTGATCGTCCAACCCTCCTGCAGGGTATCGACGAAGGACGTGTTCGCCGATCCGCATTTGACACGGGATTCGCCTGCCATCACAATCGCCGATTTCATCGAGTCGGGTGGCCGCAACGACTGCGAACCCGTGGTGCGGGCGCGTTACCGGGAAGTGGCAAGGGCCTTGGACTGGCTTAAGCAATGGGGCGACGCCCGGTTAACGGGAACCGGTGCCTGCGTGTTCGCGCGCTTCGGCACGGAAGCCCAAGCGCGTGAGGCGATACGGCTCTTGCCTCAGGATTGGCAGGGCTTTGTGGCCAGGGGCTTAAACCGCTCCCCGTTGTTGGATCGGCTCGCCGAAGAGATCGCGCGGGGCTCGCATCGGGTAGCTGCTATTGGGGTGTAGCCAAGCGGTAAGGCACGGGGTTTTGATCCCCGCATTCCCAGGTTCGAATCCTGGCACCCCAGCCATGTTTAGGTGACGAAGGGGTAGGCATGTCGTTTGATTCGGTGATGCTGTTTACGGGAAATGCCAACCCCGCTTTGGCGCAGGCCGTAGCCAACCATCTGCAGATCCCTTTGGGGAAGGCTACGGTGGGCCGTTTCAGCGACGGCGAGGTGATGGTTGAGATCACGGAGAACGTGCGCGGGCGCGACGTCTTCGTACTGCAGCCCACCTGCGCTCCGACCAATGATCACTTGCTCGAGCTCTTGGTGATGGCGGACGCCATCCGGCGCGCTTCGGCGTTTCGCATTACCGCCGTCATGCCCTACATGGGTTATTCGCGCCAGGACCGGCGCCCACGTTTTGCGCGCGTGCCGATCACCGCGAAGATGATTGCCAATATGATTGCAAGCGTGGGGACCGATCGGGTCATGACGGTCGATCTCCACGCCGAACAGATCCAAGGATTCTTCGATATCCCGCTCGACAACATCTACGCCTCGCCGGTGCTGCTCGGCGATGTGTGGAAGCACGAATACCAGAGCGTGGTGGTGGTCTCGCCCGATGTGGGCGGCGTCGTCAGGGCGCGAGCGCTGGCCAAGCGGCTCGACGATGCGGACCTCGCGATCATCGACAAGCGCCGTCCCATCCCCAACGAGGCCCGGGTCATGAATATCATCGGCGATGTCGAAGGGCGGACCTGTATCATGATCGACGACTTGGTGGATACCGCCGGAACCCTGTGCGAGGCCGCCAAGGCGCTTAAGACCCATGGCGCCACGCGGGTTTTGGCCTACTGTACGCATCCCGTGCTTTCGGGCAACGCCGTCGAGCGTATCCAATCTTCCGCATTGGATGAGCTGGTGGTGACCGACACCATACCGCTCGCACCCCTGGCGGCCTCATGCCCGCGGATCCGCCAGCTCAGCGTTGCTGGGCTGCTAGGCGAGAGCATCCGCCGCATCGCCTCGGGAGAATCCTTGAGCTCGATGTTCATGGATTGATGGCCTACCGGCCTCAGGGGCGCATGGCCAGCCGTGAAAACCGCAAACAAAAGGAGAAACCAAAGTGAACCAGTTCGAAATCAGCGCTGAAAGCCGCGCTGGCCTGGGCAAAGGCGCGAGCCGCCGCCTGCGCCGCGCGGGCAAGATCCCGGCTATCCTATATGGCGCCGGTAAAGACCCGGTGATGCTGCAGTTGAGTCACGACGAGATGGAGAAACATCTGGCGCAGGAAGCTTTCTATTCGCATATTCTGAGCGTGAATCTCAACGACACGACCGAGAAGGTCGTGCTCAAGGACCTGCAACGGCATCCCTTCAAGCCACGCATCATGCATGTCGATCTGCTGCGCGTGAGCGAGCATGAGAAGCTCACGATGCGGGTGCCGATTCACTTTGTTAACGCGGAAAAGTGTGTCGGCGTTAAACAAGGCGGCGGCGTCATCAGCCACTTGATGACGGAGGTCGAAGTCGTGTGCTTGCCGAAAGACCTGCCGGAATTCATCGCTGTCGATCTTGCGGAGATATCGGTCGGTACGACATTGCACCTCTCGGACCTGAGCCTGCCCGCCGGTGTCGAAGCCGCCGGACTCCTGCATGGCGGCGATCCCGCCCAGCCCGTGGTCTCGGTGCATATCCCGCGGGTGGTCGCGCCCGAAGGCGAGGCTCTCGCGGCAGTCGAAGAGCCTACCGAGGCGGCGGCCGAACCGAAACCGAGCGCTTGATCCGGCTCTCACGTGTCGGACCGCGCGGGGATCGATCTCATCGTCGGTCTTGGCAACCCGGGCCCCGAGTACGCGGAGACGCGCCACAATATCGGTTTCTGGCTGCTGGATCGGATCGCGCTCTCGTGCGGCGCCGAGTTTCAGGAGGAAAGGCGTTTCTTTGGCCAGATCAGCCGGGTCAGGATCGCGGGCCGAGCCTGCTGGCTGCTCAAACCCATGGCCTTCATGAACCATAGCGGGCGGAGCGTCGGCGCGTTCATACATTATTATCAAATGCCCGCGGCTTCGGTATTGGTGGCCTACGATGAGTTGGATCTCCCCCCCGGAACCGTGCGACTGAAATGCGGCGGGGGTCACGGCGGGCACAACGGCCTGCGGGACATTTTGGCGTGCGTGCCGGATCCCGGTTTCATTCGCCTGCGCGTCGGCGTCGGACACCCGGGAGTTCGCGAGTTGGTCACACCGTACCTCTTGAGCCGGCCCTCGAGCGCCGATCGGGACGCGATCGGATCGGCGCTCGACGCCGCCCTCGAGCTGATGCCTAGCATCGTCAGCGGTGATCTGCCGGCGGCGATGAATCGTCTGCATCAGCGCGCTGAGAAGCTCTAGGCTTCGCCTGCCTGATGGGGTTCAAATGCGGCATCGTGGGCCTGCCGAATGTCGGTAAGTCCACGCTCTTTAATGCGCTCACCAAAGCCTCGATCGCGGCGGAGAATTATCCTTTCTGCACCATCGATCCGAACATCGGCCTGGTCGCCGTGCCCGACCCGCGCTTAACGGCGCTCGCGGACATCGTCAAGCCGCAAAAAATCGTTCCCACCCAACTGGAATTCGTCGATATCGCGGGCCTGGTGGCCGGGGCCTCCAAGGGCGAGGGCTTGGGCAACCAGTTCCTGGCCCACATCCGCGAAACGCAGGCCATGGCTCAGGTCGTGCGCTGTTTCGAGGACGATAATGTGGTGCATGTGGCGGGGCACGTCGATCCTCTGTCCGACATCGAGACCATCCATACCGAGCTCTGCCTCGCGGATCTGGAGACGGTCGAGCGCGCCTTGGAGCGCATCATCAAGCGCACCAAGATCGGCGACAAGGAAGCCGCGGCCGCGAAGGGGATTTTCGAGACCGCGCGCAGCCGCCTCGATTCGGGTCAGGCGCTGCGATCGGTGGGCTTCACCCTAAAAGAGCGCGAGCTTTTGCGCGATCTGCACCTCTTAACCCTGAAGCCCACGATTTATATCGCGAACGTCAAGGAGGCGGAGCTACGCGGAAATCGCTGGACGGAGGATGTCGCAGCGTACGCTGCGCGTGAAGGCGCGGCCAGTCTCGTCGTCTGTGCCGCGCTAGAGGCAGAGCTCGTGTGCTTGAGCGAAGGCGAACGCCGCGAGTACCTGACGGCCCTCGGCCTCGAGGAACCCGGCCTCAATCGGCTGATCCGCGCGGGCTACGCCTTGCTGGGCTTGCACACCTTTTTTACCGCCGGGCCAAAAGAAGCGCGCGCCTGGACGATTCCGGTCGGAGCGACGGCGCCCCAGGCGGCCGGGGTCATACACACGGACTTCGAGCGCGGGTTTATCCGCGCCGAGGTCATCGCCTATGATGATTTTCTGACCTACCGCGGCGAGAACGGGGCGAAGGAAGCCGGCAAGTGGCGTCTGGAAGGCAAGGAATACGTCCTTCGCGACGGCGATGTCGTGCATTTCCGCTTCAAGGTTTAGTGCTTATGGTACCGAAAGTGCCTTGTTCTCGCGATCTGCCTCTGAGTGGCGGTGAGGCAAGATAAGGCGTTCAGTCGGACTCATTACTCGTCATTGCTTGGCGAAATTAAGCAGTTGGTAACCTGACCCCGCTTCGCTTCATGTGTCACGAACAACGAACCACGATGTTGGGTTAATATATCTTTAAACGCGCTCGCGCTAAGGTTACTATGTATATAAACAAGTTTATAAACGTAGATGCTGTTTCTCTACATATATAAACGAGGTCGAATTTTAGTCATGCCGCTTAGGAATGTGCCCGCATGATTGGAGGGTTCGTGCAGTGGTTCATGCAAGACCCATTGCAGAACCTTCTGCTCATTTTCGGAAGCGGTGGAATTCTCGCAGCCGTCTTCAAGTGGGGTTCAATGTGGGCCGACCGCAGAAGAATTCACGTCCGTGTATTGAGTGAGCACTTCGATCTCAAGGCAAATCTGACTATTGAGGTGGTGCTGCGGTTTGAGGTCACTAATGTTGGAGACAAAGTGACGTCTTTTCAGCCGAATGTAGTGGTGCGCTCAGTTAGCCCAAAGACCAAGCCACTAACGTTCGTGTTGCCGGTTCAGGAAGTGGATCGTCAACTTCCTCCTCATTCGCAAAGGCAATTCACTGCCAAGGCGATCGTCGATGCTGTTTATCCGTTCTGCTGGTTCAGAAGGTACAGCTTTCGTGTATTGCGAGGTGGAGGAGCAATCGTTCGCTATAGAAATGCCAAGAACAATGACATACCGTTTCGGAGATACTGGTGCGAATACCTGCTGTTTCGTTGGTTCGGCCGAATCATCAAAGCGGCATAACCCTATAAGGATTGAGACGACCCGAAGTGGTCGTTTCAATCCATTGTTCAAGAAGCCCGGTGGGGACGAGAGTTCGTCAATGTTTCCCGTGCGTAAGCTCGACTATGTGTTCAATGCGACCGCCGATAAAATTATTCGTTTCAACCTTGCGTTTGCCGTGCGTCGGTGCTTTAACACCGCGTTGGATGTTAACCTTGCTCCCCCATACCTGATTCGGGATTACCCTACTCCACATGATTGCACCACTGGTCACCTGCGCGCCTGACATTATGGGAGGCACCCCCGTGTTTGCCGGTACCCGTGTTCCGGTGCAGACCCTTCTCGACTACCTGCAGGGCGGTGATTCGATTGACGACTTCCTAGAGGGGTTCCCAACTGTAACGCGCGAGCAGGTTGTGGCCTTTCTGGAAGAGGCCGGGGCTCGAATGAAAGCAGCGGCTTCGTGAGGGTCCTTCTCGATGAATGCGTTGA
>JBOIDM010000217.1:0-14818 GCA_050740575.1 Gammaproteobacteria bacterium | reverse complement strand
GGCCACGCAACCGACGTAGCGCGAGATCTTCGCATCCGAGGCCTGCGGCGTCTTCTGTTGGAGCGTCGCGAAGGCGGTGCTGCCCATCTGCGCTATCTGCGCGTCGGACACCAACCGCAACTGCGAGCGGCCGGTGGGCGAGGTGGCGCAGGCCACGGCTATCAGGGCAATCACGGTGACGGCGATCCGGCGCATGGGGGCTTCTATTTCGTAGCCAATTATTTCCATCATAGTTTACCGCTACACAACCGCTACGCGAAACGCGACCGGCCTCGCCAGGATCCCGCGCCCAGAGGTCGCGAGTAGCCCAGCTAAGCGCTTTGATTCAGGCCCGAAATTGAATACCGAGCGGAACGGCAGCGACTATGCTCCGAAACGCCCTGATCGCAGGAACTGCCGGACTTGGTGAGCCACTCGGGCCGAGAACAACATCCCGAAGTGTGTCACAGGCAGAATAACCAAGTCTGTCGCGTTGGGAAGCGAGGCTTCCGAGACGGCTACGGTGCCGTCGTTCAGGCCGTTCAGATTGGCGAGCATCCGACCTAGCCCCAGGCTCCGGCTGCCCGCGATCACGCCGAGCTCGCGCGCACCGGTCCACGCCGGCGCATCCCCCCGCAAACCGTGATCGAAACTCTTACCGAGTGCAAACAGTCCCGGCGAGCTCTGCGCGAGTCTCGCCGCGACGGAGCTGCCCTGGTGAGGGGTCGCTAAGGTCACCACGCGCCCTGGTCGCAGCTCGGGAGAGAGGTGAAACAGATGGCGGATCACCAGGCCGCCGAGACTATGTCCCACCAGGTGTATCGTCGGCGCCTGGATGCGATCGAGAAACCTCCCGAGGCAGCGTGCGTTGTGCTCCGGGCTTGCGGCGACAGATGGATACGAGAACCGGAAGGCGACGAAGCCCATCGAGGCCAGCCGGTAACGCAACACCGCCATGCCCAAGTCGCTGTGCATATACAGCCCGTGCACGAGGACGACGACCTCCGGGGTTTGATCGCTTGCGGGAGCGGTCACCTGCATGACGCGAGCCGATGATATGTCTCGATGGTCGCTCCGCGGCCCCTTGCCCTCGGGCCGCTCGCGGCGGCTTATTCACAAACTCTCACTTGATGAGGTGCTGCCGGTACCGGGTACCTTGACTTGATACAGCCGCACGGGGCGGTAGTTCGCTCGGCGCAACCACTCGCCGCCGTACTCGATGCAATCCGTTGCGAGGATCCGCTTACGGAAACGGTGCTTGTCGAGCCTGTGCCCGAGCACTACCTCGTAGACCGATTGCAGTTGGCTCAAGGTGAACCTCGCGGGCATGAACCGCAGCGCGATGGTCGAATAAGCCAGCTTCGCGGCCAGGCGCTCATGCGCCATCGCAACCATCTGGTTGTGATCGAAGGCCAACTCGGGCAAGTCTTTGACCGCGAACCACCCAACCGCTTCCGCGTCGGAGGCGGGTCGGATGCTCAGCCCCTCGGCCGGCGCCAGAGCGTAGTAGGCCACCGAAATGATCCGTTCTCTAGGATCTCTGCCGGGGGCACCGAAGGTGTGGAACTGTTCCAGGGGGACCCCGGTCACACCGGTTTCCTCCGTCAACTCTCGCTTCGCGCAATCCTCCAGATCTTCGTCGATGTCCACAAAACCGCCCGGCAGCGCCCACCGTCCTTGGCATGGCGGAGCGGCTCGGCGGATCAGGAGCGACTCCAGCCGCTCGTCATGGATAGCGAATAGCACCACGTCGGTGGTGACCGCCGGGTGCGGATACTCGTAGGTATAGGGCACTGGGACGCCTCAGCGGTTGTGACTCAATATACTTCGCGGGTAGTGTAGCGTCTACATTGCTGCAAGGTTGTACGGCGCTATTCCGCCAATGCCAAAGTGCCCGCCGTAAAGAGCGGGATATTCAGAATCAAATCGTTTGAAATGTGGCCTTGGATTGCTTATCTTGCGTCGATGAGCGTGGTCCGGCCCTTTTGATCGCGATGCTGCGGATCACCGAACGGCTGCAGACGCCGGGTAAGGCCGGCGCGACGCTCACCTTGTCCTTCGATCAGCGGCAAAGGAGCCGCCAGCGGATCAAGCTCGATTCCGGAGAGGAAGCGGGGCTCTGCCTACCGCACGGCAGCGTGCTCCGCGCGGGCGATCGCTTGCTTAGCGAGGACGGGCGCGTGGTCGAAGTCCGCGCGCTGGCCGAGCCTGTCACCACGGCGTATAGCGACGATCCGCATTTACTCGCGCGGGCCGCCTATCACCTGGGTAATCGCCATATCGCCCTGGAAATCGGTGCGGGCTGGGTCCGTTATCGGGTGGATCATGTCTTGGACGCGATGGTCGCCTCGCTCGGCTTACGAACCGTCCGCGAAGATCACCCCTTCGAGCCCGAGACCGGCGCCTATCACGGCGGCGGCCATCGCCATCCCGACGAACCCGGTGACGGGCCGCATGAGCAGGGCTAAGGCTCGGCTACGGCTTTGGCAACTCATCAGCCCCGCGTTGCCGGTCGGGGCCTATGCCTATTCGCGCGGGCTGGAGTACGCCGTGAGCGCGGGCTGGGTGTGTAATGATTTCGACGCGGCAGAGTGGATTGAGGGACAATTGACCCACCTCTTCGAGAGCCTCGAGGTCCCCGTGTTCGCGCGGCTCTACCGCGCCTGGCAAGACGGCGATGAAGGCGCCCTCGCCTACTGGAATTCTTTCCTGCTCGCCGCCCGCGAGTCCGCCGAGTTGCTCGCCGAGGACCAATACCTCGGTGACGCCTTGGCCCGGCTGCTGACGGATCTCGGGATCGAAGACGCCGGCGCGTGGCGAATTGCCAAACGCCCAAGTTTTGCTACCCTGTTTGCCCTGGGCGCGGAACGCTGGGATATTGAGCTACCGGAAGCGGCGGAAGGCTACACCTGGGTATGGGGCGAGCACCAAATCGCGGCGGCGGTTAAGCTCATCCCCTTGGGACAGACGGCCGGCCAGCGAATATTGTCGCGCCTCGCGGAAGTGATCCCGGAGGTGGTACGGTTTGGGCTCGCATTAGCCGATGACGCCATCGGGGGCGTCGCCCCGGGGGTGGCCATCGCGAGTGCCCTGCATGAGGGACAACATACGCGGCTTTTCCGATCATAACCACGCATGGATCACAGGAATAAAAAAAAACAGGTATTGCGCGTCGGCATCGGTGGACCCGTCGGCTCGGGGAAGACGGCGCTCGTCGATGCGTTGTGTAAATCCATGCGCGAGGAGTACCGGCTCGCCGTGGTCACCAACGATATTTATACCAAGGAGGACCAGCAGTTTCTGATCCGCAGTCAAGCGCTGGCGGCCGATCGGATCGTGGGCGTGGAGACCGGCGGATGCCCGCACACCGCGATCCGCGAGGACGCCTCGATCAACCTTGCGGCCGTCGATGAGCTGATCACGCGTTTCCCGGAGGTCGACATGATTTTCGTCGAGAGCGGCGGCGATAACCTGAGCGCGACCTTCAGCCCGGAGCTGGCGGATCTCATGATCTATGTGATCGACGTCGCCGCGGGCGACAAGATCCCGCGCAAGGGCGGACCCGGGATCACGCGCTCGGATCTCTTGGTGATTAACAAGATCGACCTGGCACCTCATGTGGGCGCCTCGCTCGAGGTCATGGAGCGGGACGCGCGCAAGATGCGCGGCGAGCGGCCCTTTGTGTTTTCCAACCTGAAAACCGGCGAGGGCCTCGGGTCGATCCGGGATTTTATTGTGCGAGAGGGGTTATTGGAATGATGCGAGTCAAAATATTTCGCCTGCGGGACATGAACCCCGTAGGTGACTACGACAAAATGAGAAGTCCCTTAGGAGGGAGAGGGATTTTGACGAAAGACCTAAATTTCAAATACGCTTGGCTAGTGATTTTCCTAACCACGCTCATCGGCTGCGCCGGGCCGTCCGCGCTCAAGCTAGACGCCTCGCAAGGTGCGCGGGAACCCATCGATAAGATGCTCCTCATCGTTCGCGACGAGGCGGATGGATTTGGCCGTGGCGAGGACTCGTTAAAAGCCCTTACGCGCAAGGTCAAAGAAGATCTGGTTCGTGCCGGGTACGCCGTGAGCGATCCTTGGGACCTTGGCCTTTCGGATCAGGAGATCCGGGAACTGATCGAGGAAAAGGACAGTAGCGCCGCCAGTGACTATGGCCACCTCTTAGCGGCCACGGTGTATTCCGTGCGGACGGGCAGCACGCCCGCGGGATTTTCCATGAGCTTCGGGGATTCCGATCCGCGCGCGCAAGGGTTTCAGCGTGCCGAGATTGTCCCCATCTCCTGCGCCTTGGTTAACACCAAGAGCGCTCGCGAGGAAGCGAGCCTCCGCGAGGACAAACCGGCGCAGGGCGCCGGGCCGCTGGCCGGGGATATTCGCGCGGTCTGCGCGAAGTTATTGGCTGACCTAGGCGCGACCCGGAAGGTGGCAAAGAGCGAGCCCTCCGGTCCCGTCGAGCCCGCACCTGGCGTCCGGGTCGAGATCGTCCCGGCCGAGGAATCCGAGCCAGTAGCAACGCCGGCGCCCGACATCCCTCAGGACAAAGGCTCCTTGGAGTCGGAAAATGCGCCGCCACAAGCCTCGGGCTTAAACGCCGCCCCCTCGGAAGCCGCTCCGGCTCCGGAGCCTTCGCCGGTCCCCGTAAGCACCCCTCCAAAGAAAAGCCCGGTCACGGTAAAGCCCAGCACCGGCAACGCGGGCCGCAAACAGGTGAAGATTATAAACCCCGGGAATACCGTCATCCTGGAGTTCGGGCCCGACCGACAGCATTGAGGTAACACTGCGAACGGGAAAAAATTAATAACCCCGGATCGAGTTTAATTTGGCATTCCCCCCGGCCTGTGTTCCAATTAAAGGGGGTCCAGCATGGAGGTCGCAATGGTGCCTATTGCGGGAACCCGGCGGATAGCGCCGGGGGATGCCGAGCAGCAGCGGGGGCTTGTGCCGCACTATGTTGCGGTGCGGCGCGCTACCGAAGCGTTGTGCCGGCCGCTCGCGACGGAAGATTACGGGCTGCAGGCCATGCCGGATGCAAGCCCGCCGAAGTGGCATCTGGCGCATACCGCCTGGTTTTTCGAGACCTTCCTGCTAAAGCCGTTTCTGCACGCGTATGCGGTTTTCCATCCGCGCTATGAATACCTCTTCAACTCCTATTACCAAACGATCGGCGCGCAGTTTCCGCGCCCCGAGCGCGGTCTGTTGTCCCGCCCCACGGTCGCGGAAGTCTACCGCTATCGGGCCCACGTGGATGCGGCCATGGCGGCATTGCTGACGGAAGCGCGTCCGGCCGATTTCACCGAGGTCGCGCGCCGCACGGAGCTCGGTTGTCATCACGAACAACAGCATCAGGAGTTGTTGCTCACCGACATCAAGTACAACTTCTCGCTCAATCCGCTGCGCCCGGCCTATCGCGCCGATTTGCCCGAAGCCCGGATACCCGAGCCCGTGCCGTTGAACTGGATTTCTTACCAGGGAGGTATGCACGCGGTCGGCCATGCCGGCGCCGACTTCGCCTTCGATAACGAGCTACCGCGGCACAGCGTGTATCTCCGGCCCTATGCGCTCGCCACGCGGCTCGTTACTTGCGGCGACTACCTCGGATTCATGACGGCTGGCGGTTACCGCCGCCCCGATCTCTGGCTCGCCGATGGCTGGCGCACGGCATGCGAGCGCGGTTGGCAGGCGCCGCTTTACTGGGAACGGATCGACGGCCGCTGGTGGCAGTTCACGCTGGCGGGGATGCGGCCGGTCAACGAGAACGAACCGCTGTGCCACGTGAGCTTTTACGAGGCCGATGCCTACGCACGCTTCCTCGGCAAGCGTTTGCCGAGCGAGCAGGAGTGGGAAGCCGCGGCCGGCCCATTGCCGATCGCGGGCAACTTCTGCGACAGCGGCTCTCTGCACCCGGCGCCGGCCGCCCCCGGCGAGTTGCCGCTGCAATGCTTTGGCGATGTCTGGGAGTGGACGCAAAGCGCCTACGCGCCCTATCCCGGCTATCGGCCGCCCGCGGGTGCGCTCGGGGAATATAACGGCAAGTTCATGGTGAACCAGATGGTGTTGCGCGGCGGCTCCTGCGCAACACCCGTCAATCACCTGCGCGCCACCTATCGCAACTTCTTCTATCCCGCGGATCGCTGGCAGTACTCCGGCATACGCCTGGCGGAGGATAGATGAAAACACAACCGGTACTTACTTACAGCGAAGCGGCGACGTGCTTTCGGAACGACGTAGTGCGCGGTTTGAGCGCGCAGCCGAAACACATTCCGCCCAAATATTTTTACGATCGCCGCGGCTCGGCGCTTTTCGAGGACATCTGCCGTTTACCGGAGTATTACCTGACGCGCGTGGAGACGGCCATTTTAAGCCGCTGCGCCCGCGAAATCGCGAAGCTTACCGGTCCCGACAGCGTGCTCATCGAGCTTGGCAGCGGCGCAAGCCGCAAGGTGCGCCACCTGCTTGAAACCCTGCGGCCACCGGTTTATGTTGCCGTGGATATCTCACGCGAGTTCCTGCTGGAGTCCACGCGCCGGCTCGCGCGCGATTACCCCTGGCTCGAAGTGCATACGGTCTACGCCGATTTGTGCGCGCCGTTTTCGGTTTCGGGCCTGGCGCACGAGGCGCGGCGGCTTGCCTTTTATCCGGGATCGAGTGTTGGTAACTTCGAACCGCAGGAGGCACGCGCGTTCCTGAGCCGCCTACGCCCGTTGCTGGGCCGCGACGGCGCGCTGGTGATTGGAGTGGACTTGAAGAAAGACCCGGCGATCCTGCATGCCGCCTACAACGATAGCGCCGGTGTTACCGCGATGTTCAATCTCAATCTGCTGGCGCGTCTGCGCCGCGAGTTACGCGCCGAGGTCGATATTACGGCCTTCGTTCACGATGCGTTCTACAACCAAGCGGCCGGCCGCATCGAGATGCATCTGGTGAGTCGCAAACCGCAACGCATTCGCGTGGATGGGGTGGCTTTCACGTTTGCGGAAGGGGAAACCATTCACACCGAAAGCTCCTACAAATACACGCCCGCCGAGTTTCATGCACTCGCGGGCGCCGCCGGCTACAGGGTCGAACGCATCTGGACCGATCCGGAGCAGATGTTCGGCGTGCTCTACCTGCGCGTGGCAATTCGAGCCACAAATAGCTCGATAATTCCCCGAATACGGACCGAGATAGCGTGCGTTTGACACCTGACGGGTTCGGTCGTATCTTCTCTTTTGATCAAAAAGACGATTAAAATTTTTGGTCTCCGAGCCACCTAAAGGATTTCCTTGATCATGATCGGTCTCCTCGCCCGCCCTCGTAGAGGCAAAGGAGCGTGTGCCCCTACCCCATGATCATCAATCACTTGGTGGGACTCTTTGCCCACCCCCTCGAGGAGTGGGAAACGATACGGCAGGAGCACGAGACCTTAGGCCGGGCATTCATACACGTCGGCTCGCTCGCGGCCATCCCCGCGATCTGTGCCTTTCTCGGGACCACCACCTCGGGCTGGCGGATCGGTACGGGCGAACCCATCCGGCTCACGACGGAGAGCGCCCTCAGCATGGCCGTCTTGTATTACCTCGTGCTGCTCGCGGCCGTATACTCGGTCGGCTGGATGATTCATTGGATGAGTGAAACCTACGGGGCCAAGCAACCGCTCTCCCAATGCGTCGTGCTGGCGGCCTATGTGGCCACACCGCTCTTCCTGGTCGGATTCCTAGGGGTTTATCCTTCACTCTGGCTAAACCTCGTGGTGGGCCTGCCGGCGCTCGCCTACAGCGTGTTCTTGCTCTATACCGGGGTCCCGGTGATGATGGACGTGCCGCCCGAGCGAGGTTTCTTGTTTTCGAGCGCGATCCTGGCCGTGGGCCTCGTGGGTCTGGTCGGTATCCTGGCCTTCACCGTAGTGCTGTGGGGAATAGGGATAGGTCCGGTTTATACGAGCTGAGATCCTAGTAACCCGGCGCGCGAGGCCTTTGAATCGCATTTGAATCGCATTCTCCGAGGAGCTGCAATGGATAGAGCCCTGTCACCGAATCGCGACGCATACTACAACCTGCGCGTTGTCCGGCAGTTCGCCGTGATGACGATCGTATGGGGTCTCGTCGCCATGGCGGTCGGGGTCTTCATCGCCGCGGAGCTCGTGTGGCCGGCGCTCAACTTCGATCTGCCGTGGTTGACCTACAGCCGGCTCAGGCCGCTCCATACCAACGCCGCGATCTTCGCCTTCGGCGGCTCGGCGCTCTTTGCGACCTCCTATTACGTCGTGCAGCGCACCTGTCATGTGCGGCTCTACGCCGAACGACTCGCTGGCTTCACCTTCTGGGGCTGGCAGATCGTGATCCTAGCCGCCGCCGTGACGCTCCCATTGGGGATCACGACCTCCAAGGAATACGCGGAGCTCGAATGGCCGATCGACATCCTGATCACCCTGGTGTGGGTGGCATACGCGGTCGTCTTCTTCGGCACGCTGATGAAACGCAGGATCGCTCATATCTACGTCGCGAACTGGTTCTACGGCGCGTTCATCCTCACCGTGGCGGTGCTTCATGTCGTGAACAGCGCCGCACTGCCGGTCAGCCTGTGGAAATCCTATTCCGCCTATGCCGGCGTGCAGGACGCGATGGTGCAGTGGTGGTATGGGCACAACGCGGTTGGGTTCTTCCTGACCGCCGGTTTCCTCGGGATCATGTACTATTTCGTGCCGAAACAGGCCGGGCGGCCCGTCTATTCCTACCGGCTCTCGGTCGTCCACTTCTGGTCGCTGATCTTCATTTACATCTGGGCCGGGCCGCATCACCTGCATTACACGGCGCTCCCCGACTGGGCCCAGTCGCTCGGGATGGTCATGTCATTGCTGCTGCTAGCGCCCTCCTGGGGTGGGATGATCAACGGCATCATGACGCTCTCGGGCGCGTGGGAGAAACTCCGCACCGATCCGGTCTTGCGTTTCCTCATCGTCTCGATCTCGTTTTACGGCATGGCGACCTTCGAGGGCCCGATGATGTCCATCAAGACCGTCAACGCCCTTTCCCATTACACCGACTGGACCATCGGCCACGTCCATTCGGGGGCGCTCGGTTGGGTCGCATTCATCTCGCTCGGGGCGATGTACTACCTCATCCCCCGCCTCTTCGACCGCGAGATCCATAGCCTCAAGCTCATCGAGGTGCATTTCTGGACCTCGACCGTCGGCATCGTGCTCTATATCGCACCCATGTGGGTTGCCGGGATCATGCAGGGGCTCATGTGGCGGGCGATTAACCAAGACGGCACCCTGACGTACAGGTTCGTCGAATCGGTGCAGGCCATGCACCCGTTTTATCTCCTGCGTTTCCTGGGCGGGGTGTTGTTTCTCCTCGGGACTGCGGTGATGGCGTACAACCTGTGGCGCACGGTGGCCGGCGCCGAGCCCGCGGAGGCCGCGATCCCAGCACCGGCCGTGGCACGCTGAGCAAAACGCGATGGCGGAGGCTCACGAACGCATCGAGAAAAACCTGGGCCTCATGGTCGTGCTCGTGACGCTCGTCATCAGCATCGGCGGGATCGTGCAGATCGTGCCGCTCTTCTTCCAGCATTCGACCACCGAAGCGGTTGCCGGGGTCATGCCCTATGGGCCGCTCGCCCTCGCCGGCCGCGATGTGTACGTGCGCGAGGGCTGCTACGTCTGCCATTCGCAGATGGTGCGGCCGTTCCGCGCGGAGACGGAGCGCTACGGCCCTTACTCGCGTCCCGGCGAGTTCGTCTACGATCGCCCCTTCCAGTGGGGATCGAAGCGCACCGGACCGGATCTGCATCGCGTCGGCGGGCGCTATAGCGACGAGTGGCACCGTGTGCATCTCCTGAACCCGCGCGATGTCGTGCCCGAATCGATCATGCCGGGCTATCCCTGGTTCGCCGAGACCGAGGTCGATCCCGCCGAGGTCCAGGCGAAGATGCGGGCCCTCAGGCGCCTCGGCGATCCCTACACCGAGGCCGAGATCGAAGCGGCGCCGAAGGCCCTCGCGGGCAAGAGCGAGATGGACGCAATGATCGCCTATCTCCAGGGCTTAGGCACCGCGGTCAAGGCGCGCTGACGACGCATGGATACCGGGATCGTGCAAGGGCTCTGGACGCTGGTGTCGCTCGTCACCTTTGTCGCCATCGCGGTATGGGCCTACAGCCACCGGCGTAAAAAGGACTTCGACGCGGCCGCGCACATCCCCTTCGACGAAGACACCGAGTCGCAAGACGATCCGGGTAATAAGCATGGCTGACTTCATGAGCGGCTTCTGGAGCGTCTTCATCACGGTCGTGACGGCGGTATCACTTGCCGCGATCGGCCTCTTCGCTATTGGAAGCGCGCGCGGCAAGAAGCCCAAAGGAGAAAGGCCCGAGACGATGGGTCATGTATGGGACGGGGACCTCAGCGAATACAATAACCCGCTCCCGCACTGGTGGCTCAACCTCTTCTATATCACGCTCGTCTTCGGGGCCGTCTACCTCGTCCTCTACCCGGGCCTGGGCAGCTTCGCGGGAGTGCTCGGTTGGACTGGAATCGGCCAGTACGAGGAGGAGATGGCGGAGGCCGATCGCGTCTACGGCCCCTTGTTTCAGACGTATCTGACAAAGGACTTGCAATCCCTTGCCGCGGATCCCAAAGCGCTGAAGATGGGCAAGCGGCTCTATGCGAACTATTGCGCCGCCTGCCACGGCGCCGATGCGGGCGGCGCTCTCGGTTTCCCAGATCTCACGGACGACGATTGGCTGTACGGCGGGGCCCCGGAGGTCATCGAGATCTCCATCCTCGAAGGACGCGCGGGGGTGATGCCGCCCTGGGAGGGTGTGATCGCCCCCGAAGACCTCGCCGATGTGACCGCCTACGTGCGGGGCCTCAGCGGTAACCCCGTCGATGCCGCCGCCGCGGGGCGCGGAAAGATCGTGTTCGATACGACCTGTGCCGTCTGCCACGGCGCCGACGGCCGCGGCAACCCCGCGCTCGGAGCGCCTAACCTCACGGATGCGATCTGGCTCTACGGCGGCTCCGAGCGGCGCGTCGCGGAGAGCATCGCCAAGGGCCGCCAAGGCCGTATGCCCGAACACGACGACTTTCTCGGCGAAGCCAAGGTCCATCTGCTCGCGGCCTACGTTTATAGCCTCTCTGCCGGAAAGGCGCCGGCAAGCGACTGAGAGGCCCTCTCGTCCCGATGGATCGCACGAAACCCGTACCCGAACCGCAACGGATCATCGCCGTCCTGTGGCTCGCCTTCCTCATGGCCGGGATCGCGACCACAGTGCTATTCGCGCTCATCGACCCCGTCGAGATCGGGCACTGCCTCGGCATCGAGGAACTGAGTCGGATTGGCGCCTACACGGTCGTTTTCTTCCTGTTCTGGACATTGACCGCTGCCTCCGCCCTCATCGCAGTGTATTTCCTCTCTCCCGCCGAGGATGCTGATGGCTGACCTCGCACCGAAACCCCTAAACGGCGTCGCGCCGGACGACATCGGTGATTGGCTCTACGCGAAACGCGAAAAGATCTACCCGCGCGAGGTTCATGGCCTTTACGCAGGTCTACGGATCGCGGCCGCCTGCGTGCTGCTCGGGGTCTTCTACGGCCTGCCCTGGCTCCGTTGGGAAGGGCGCCAGGCCATACTCTTCGACCTCCCCGCGCGTAAGTTCTATATCTTCGGCCTGACCTTCTGGCCGCAGGACTTCGTCTATCTCGCGACGCTTCTGGTGCTCGCGGGTCTCTCCCTTTTCTTTTTCACGGCGCTGGCCGGGCGGCTCTGGTGCGGCTATGCCTGCCCACAGACCGTGTGGACCGGGGTGTTCCTCTGGATCGAGCGCCACTTCGAGGGCGACCGCGCGGCGCAGATGAAGCTGGACCGTGCGCCCCGATCCGCACGCAAGCTCCGCATCAAGGCCTTCAAACACGCGGCCTGGATCCTGTTCTCGGGCTACACCGGCTTCACCTTCGTCGCTTACTTCACGCCCATGCGCGAGCTTTGGACTGGGTTCACGAGCTTGAGCCTCGAACCCTGGGAGTCCTTCTGGATAGTCTTCTACGGCTTCGCCACCTATGGCAACGCCGGTTGGTTGCGCGAGCAGGTGTGCCTCTATATGTGCCCCTACGCCCGCTTTCAGAGCGCCATGTTCGATCGGGACACACTCATCATCGGTTATGACGCCCGGCGTGGCGAGCCGCGCGGCAGTCGCAGCCGCGGCTCCGATCCGAGGGCGCACGGCCTGGGCGATTGCATCGATTGCCGACTGTGCGTACAGGTGTGCCCCACGGGAATCGACATCCGCAAGGGCCTTCAATACCAATGCATCGGCTGCGGGGCGTGCATCGACGCCTGCAATCGGGTGATGAGCAAGATGGCGTATCCCGCGGGCCTCATCCGCTACGCGACAGAGAGCGGCCTCGAAGGCCGGCCGGTGCGGGTTTTCCGGCCGCGGGTCTTGATCTATGGGGTACTTCTCGTCGGATTGCTCGGGGCCTTCGCCTACGCCTTGAGCCAACGCGTCCCGCTCGGCCTCGATGTGATCCGGGACCGCAAGGCGCTGTTTCGAGAGCGTGCCGGCCGGATCGAAAACGTCTACACCTTGAAGGTCCTGAACATGGACGAGCGTCCCCATCGATATGACCTCCACGCCGAGGGGATCCCCGGTTTGGACCTGTCTCTGGACGGGCCGATCGAGGCGGAGGCCGGCGCGGTCATCGAGGTACCCGTGCGCCTGATGGCGGGGGAGTCGCAGCTCGAGGCCCGCAGCACGCCCGTCACGTTCGTTCTCATCGCAGCCGACGATAATCGGTTGTCGGTTCGGGAAGAAGCCCGCTTCCTCGGCCCGCCGCCATGAGCCCGCCTCGATCTCCTCCCAACCCAGGCACCCGTTGGTACCGGGAGCCCTACGTCTGGCTCCTGATCCTTATCCCGGCCGCCGCCGTGCTGGCGGGTCTCATCACCCTTGCGCTCGCGATCGCATCGGACGCCGTGCCCGACCGTGCGCCGGAGCAAGGCGCCAGGTCATCGCACGAGACTGGCTGAGAGAGGTGCTGGCGCGCGGGATCGCCAGCGTTGTCCGGACGCTGAAAGGCTACTGCTGATATCCGCGCTCGTCATGCAAGGCGATATCGAGGCCTTGCAGCTCCGCCTGTTCGTTGACCCGCAAGCCGACCATCGCATCGACCACCTTGAGAATGAGGTAGCTCAGGACCGCCGTGTAAACCCAGGTGAACGCCACGGCCTTGAGCTGCGCTGCCACTTGCCCGCTGATCGTCATACCCTCGGCGAGTCCGATACCGCCCAGGCTACCGGCGCACACACCGGTGAGCAAGGCGCCGACCGTGCCGCCGATGGCGTGCACGCCGAAAGCATCGAGCGAGTCGTCATAGCCTAACCAACGCTTGAGGCGGGTGGACGCGAGGAAACATGCCACGCCGGCCGTGGCCCCGATCAACAAGGCCCCGAGCGGTCCGACCGTGCCCGAGGCGGGGGTGATCGCCACCAGGCCCGCGACCGCCCCGGTGGCGATGCCAAGCACGCTCGGCTTGCCATGGGCTACCCATTCACCGAACATCCAGGCCAAGGCCGCGCTCGCGGCTGCTATCTGCACAACGACCATTGCCATCCCGGCGACGCCGTCGGCGGCCCCGGCGCTGCCGGCATTGAACCCGAACCAGCCCACCCAGAGCATGGAAGCGCCCGCAACCGTGATCGTAAGATCGTGCGGCGGCATGGGTTTTTCGGGATAACCCCGGCGCTTGCCCAGCAGGAGCGCGGCGATGAGCCCCGAGACCCCGGCGTTGATGTGCACCACCGTGCCGCCGGCGAAGTCAAGCGCGCCCCAATGCGATCCGATGAGCGATCCGGCGCCGCTCCAGACCATGTGAGCGATCGGGCAGTAGACGAGCGTGAGCCAAAGGCCCGTGAACCAGAGCATGGCTGAAAACTTCATGCGCTCGGCGAAGGCGCCGACCATGAGGGCCGGGGTCAGGATCGCGAAGCCCATCTGGAAGGCCATGAAGACACTCTCGGGGACACTCTGGTGCAGGCTATCTCGTTCGACGCCATTCAGCAGGGCCTTGTTCAGGCTCCCGATAAACGAACGGAGATTGATGACCCCTTCCTGCATGCCGGTGGTATCGAAGGCCAGACTATAGCCCCACAGCATCCACAGGATCGTCACCAGCGAGGTAATAGCGAAACACTGCATCATGACCGAGAGCACGTTCTTAGCCCTCACCATGCCAGCGTAGAACAAGGACAGGCCCGGCATGATCATGAACAAGACCAGCGCCGTGGCCGTGAGCATCCAAGCGGTATCGCCCGAGTCAATAACAGGTGCGGATAGCGGGGCCGGCATTTCCACCGGCGCGGTTACGGAGGTCTCCGGCGGCGCCGGAGCGATTTCTTCGGAGGGTGCTGGAGCGGGTAGGCCGGCGTCCGGCGCCGCCGCGGGCGCCGCGTCGGCCGGGACGCCCGGCGGCGGGATCGCCTCGGCCATCACCGGAAATGCCATCACGCTTAGGAGCAGCACCAGCAATCCGGCGCGCATACCTGACATCATTCTCAAGTCTCCTTGGTTCCCGCGCATGGCCGGACCCGATCGAGCACCTCGCGCCCGGCGAGCAGCGCGGCGGCGAGCGAGAGCGGGACCAAGTGATAGACGGCACGGTAGAGCACGAGCGCCGCCGCGAGGGATTCGGTCGCAATCAAGCCATGAAAGCTGAGGAGCAGGATGCTCTCGAAGACGCCGAGCCCGCCCGGCACATGGCTCACCATGCCCGCCAGCGTCGCGATCGAATAGACGGCGAGGAAGGCGATGAAGGGCACATCCGGCGCATTCAAGAGCACGTACAAACA